>JANOCM010000360.1:0-3593 GCA_031412175.1 Alphaproteobacteria bacterium | reverse complement strand
CCGTGGTGCGGCACCGGTGCAACGGCGATGGCGGCCCGGCCGCTGGCTTCGGCGATATGGAGCAGATCGAACAACCGCGCGGCGGCTTGGGCGAGGTCGCCGGTTCGCGACAGGTTGATGTCGCCGGGGATGGCGCCGAAGCCGATGTGGAATTCGTGCGGGGCGGCGGTGGTGGCGTCGAGCCGCAACGGCTGCAGCGGGGCATAATGCGACGCCATCATGCCGGGCGCGATCACCCTCCCTCCCCCTTGCGGGGAGGGCGACTCGGCGTCAGCCGAGCGGGGTGGGGGTTCACTCGTGTCGACGTTGGGGACCCCCACCCCGCTCGCGCAAGAGCGCGAGTCGCCCTCCCCGCAGGGGAGAGGGAGGAGGACCGCCCCTGGCCGCAGCAGCGTCACCACGCCATCCGCCACCTGCACGATCGTCGATTCCACCCCCGCCACGCACGCCCCGCCATCGAGCACCAGCGGCACGCGGTCGCCCAGCGACGCCGCAACATGCGCCGCGGTCGTCGATGAGATGCGCCCCGACGCGTTTGCAGAAGGTGCTGCCAGCGGCCCCGCGCCGGCGATCAGCGCCTGCATCACCGGATGCGCCGGGCAGCGCACCGCCAGCGTTGCCAGCCCCGCCGTCACCAGCCCCGCCACCGCCGCGCCGGGCTTCAGCGGCAGCACTAGCGTCAGCGCGCCGGGCCAATATTGCGCCATCAGGGCGTCGGCGACGGCGTCGATCTCGACCAGTTCCGCCGCCTGCACGACCCCCGACACATGGACGATCAGCGGGTTGAAGCTCGGGCGCCCCTTGGCGGCGTAGATCTTCGCCACCGCCGCACCATCGCCCGCGCGCGCTGCCAGCCCGTACACCGTCTCGGTCGGCGCCGCGACGATCCCACCGGCGTTCAATGCCGCCACCGCCAGCGCAATGCCGGCGGCATCAGCGGCAATGATGCGGCTTTTGTCGGTCATGGCGCCCGTCTATAGCGGGTTGTCCATCGATCCCAAGGCCCAAGCCATGACCTATGCCGCGCCCACTGCCGAACAGCGCTTCGTCCTCGATGTCATCGCCGACCTGCCCGGGCTGGCGGCGCTGCCGGCCTATGCCAATGCGACGCCGGACATGGTCGATGCGATCCTCGCCGAATCGGGCAAGCTCGCGGCCAACGTTTTTGCGCCGCTCAACAGCATCGGCGACCGCACCCATGCGAAACTGCACGACGGCGTCGTGACGCTGCCACCGGGCTTTGCCGAGGCGTACAAGCTCTATATCGAAGGCGGCTGGGCCGGATTGGGCGTCGCCGAGGCGCACGGCGGCCAGGGCCTGCCCTTTGCCGTCGCGGTCGCCGTGCAGGAACAATTGACCAGCGCCAACATGGCCTTCGCCCTGTGCATGATGCTGAGCCAAGGCGCCATCGAGGCGCTCGCCGCGCATGCTTCGCCGGAACTCCAGGACCGCTATCTGTCCAAACTCGTCAGCGGCGAATGGACCGGCACGATGAACCTGACCGAGCCATCGGCTGGCAGCGACGTCGGCGCGCTCAAATCGCGCGCCGAGCCGGTGGGCGACGGCAGCTATCGCATCAAGGGCACCAAGATCTATATCACCTGGGGTGAGCATGACGCGGCGGACAATATCGTCCACCTCGTCCTCGCCCGCCTGCCCGATGCCCCACCGGGCACCAAGGGCATCAGCCTATTCCTTTGCCCCAAGGTGCTGCCCGATGGCACGCGCAACGACCTGAAGTGCGTGGGGCTGGAACACAAGCTCGGCATCCACGCGTCGCCCACCTGCACCATGTCGTTCGGCGACAACGACAATTGCATCGGCTGGCTGGTGGGGGCCGAAGGCGCCGGCATGCGCGCCATGTTCACGATGATGAACAACGCCCGCGTCCAGGTCGGCCTGCAAGGCGTCGCCATCGCCGAGGCCGCCACCCAGCACGCGCTCGCCTATGCCCGGCAGCGGGTGCAATCGGCGAAGTTCGGCGGCGGCCGCGAGGCGGTGCGCATCATCGAGCACGCCGATGTCCGCCGCACGCTGATGACCTGTCGCGCACTAACCGAGGCGACGCGGTCGCTCGTCTATCTCAATGCCGCCGCTGTCGATCGCAGCCACAGCGGTGATGCCGCCGCAACCGGCCTCGCCGACCTGCTGACGCCGATCTCCAAGGGCTGGGCAACCGACGTCGGCGTCGAGGTCGCGTCGTTGGCGCTGCAGATCTTCGGCGGCATGGGCTATGTCGAGGAAACCGGCGCCGCCCAGTTCCTCCGCGACGCCCGCATCGCGCCGATCTACGAAGGCACCAACGGCATCCAGGCGCTCGATCTCGTCGGCCGCAAATTGGGCCAGGACGGCGGCGCGCACTGGCAGGAGGTTTTCGCCCAGGTGCAGGACACGGTGCACGACCTCACCGCCAGCGCCGACCTCGCCGGGCTTGCGCCGTGGCTGGAGGATGCGCTCGCGGCGACCAAGGCTGCGACCTTGTGGCTTGCCGGCGCCAACAATCCCGACGACATCGCCGCCGGCGCGACGCCATATCTGCGCATGATGGGGCTGACCTTGGGCGGCTGGCTGCTGGCAAAACAGGCGCTTGCTGCGCAGCAAATGCTGGCCGCGGGCACCGGCGACCCGGCCTTCCTCAGCGCCAAGATAGCCACGGCGCGCTTCTTTGCCGAACAGTTGTTGCCGCAGGTCGGCGCGCTGTCGGGCCCGGTAACGCGCGGCGCGGCGGGGCTTTATGCGATCAGTGAGAAAGACCTGGCCGCCTGATCAGTCTTCTCCCCTCCCGCAAGCGGGAGGGGAGAAGAACTTGCACCCGCCCCGCGACAAGGCCACGATACCCGCATGAAACTAGCCTCGCTCAAACATGGCCGTGACGGCCGCCTTGTTGTCGTGTCGGACGATCTCGCCTGGTGCGCCGCACCGCCACCGATGTTTTCGACGCTGCAAGCGGCGCTCGACGATTGGGCGCATGCCGAGCCGGTGCTGCGCGGCGTCGCCGATAGCCTGGCGCACGATGCCGTGCCGCACAGCCGCTTCCACGAACGCGACGCCGCGGCGCCGCTGCCGCGCGCCTATCAATGGGCCGACGGCAGCGCTTATGTGAATCACGTCGAGCTGGTCCGAAAGGCGCGCGGCGCCGAGCTGCCCGAAAGCTTCTGGACCGATCCGCTGATGTACCAGGGCGGCAGCGACCAGTTCCTCAGCCCCCGCGATCCGATCCCGTTCACCGACGACCATTGGGGCCTCGATCTCGAGGCCGAAGTCGTCGTCGTCACCGGCGACGTGCCGCAGGGCGCGACGCGCGAGCAGGCGATCGCCGCGATCCGGCTGGTCGGCCTCGTCAACGATGTGTCGCTGCGCGGGCTTATCCCGCAGGAACTCGCCAAGGGTTTCGGCTTCGTCCAGTCGAAGCCGGCGTCGGCGCTGTCGCCGGTGTTCGTCACCCCCGATACGCTCGGCGACGCCTGGCGCGACGGCAAGCTCCACGGCGTGCTCAACGTCGATCTCAACGGGCAACCCTTTGGCCGCGCCGATGCGGGGGAGGACATGACCTTCGATTTCGGCACGCTGATCGCGCATCTGGCGAAGACCCG
>JANOCM010000359.1:0-5352 GCA_031412175.1 Alphaproteobacteria bacterium | reverse complement strand
AACTGGTCGTCGGTGATGCCGGCCTGCGGGCCGAAATAGGGGTTCGACGCGGCGTTGCAGACGAGATGGTCGATCTGGCCGTGGCGTTCGACGGTCTTGTCGACGAGCGCCTGCAGGCTGGCCTTGTCGGCGATGTTGGCGGGGATGGCGAAGGCCGCTTCCCTGCCAACGGCTTCGTTGATCTCGGCGACCGCGGCATCGCAGACATCGGCCTTGCGGCTCGACACGATGACATTGGCGCCGTGTTCGGCCATGCGGTGGGCAATCGCCTTGCCGATGCCCTTCGACGATCCGGTGATCAGCGCGGTCTGGCCGCTGAGATCGAACAATGCTGGCAGCGTCATGGCCTTACTCCCCTTGATTTTGCCACCCTCGTAGGCGACTGAAAGGGCAGGGGGCAAGTGCTGCCCCGGAGCACCGCAATTGAATCCGTCACCCGCCGTCCGCTCGACGCTGCTCGCCTGCCTGTTCTTTGCCGGATTCGGCTGCCTGATTCCGTTCTTGCCGCTGTGGCTGGAAAAGGTGCACGGCTTTTCGGGCGCCGAAATCGGCGTCGTGCTGGCGATCGCCGGGTTCAGCCGCGCGCTCGCCGGGCCGCTCACCGCCGCCTGGGCCGATGGCCGCAGCGACCGCCGCGCGCCGCTGTTCATGTTCACGATATTGCTGACCGTCGGTTTCGGGGTGCTGTATTTCCTCGACAGCTTCGTCGCGGTGTTCGCGGTGATCCTGGTGCTCGACATCGCCTATTGGGGGCTGCTGCCGGTCGTCGAGACCGCGCTGCTGCGGCTGACGCGGACGGGCAAGCCGACCTATGGCGTGGCGCGCGGGCTGGCCTCGGCGGCGTTCGTCGTCGGCACCACGGTCGTCGGCGTGCTCAACGACTGGTCGGGGGCGTTCTGGCCGATCTGGGGCTTCATGCTGGTGATTTCGGCGCTGATGATCGGCGGCAGCGCCTGGATGCCGCGCGAACCCGTGCTCGCCCGCGCCGAGATCGCCCAGCCGTTCGGGGAACGGCTGTCGGCCGGCCTCGGCATGTTGCGCAACCCCAATTTCACGCTGTTCATCTTTGCCGCCGGGCTGATCCAGGCGAGCGCCGGCTTCCTCTACACGTCGGGTTCCTTGGTCTGGGCCAACCAGCAGGGCATGTCGTCGAAGGAAATCTCGATGCTGTGGAACGTCGGGACGCTGGCCGAGGTCGGTTTCCTGATGTTCCTCGGCAACTGGTCGGCGCGTTTCAAGCCCGAAACGCTGATCGTCGCCGGCGGCATCGGCGCGGTCATCCGCTGGACGGCACTGGCGGCGCTGCCGCCCTTCTGGGTGCTGGTGCCGCTGCAACTGCTGCATTCGTTGAGCTTTGCCGCGACGTTTTTGGGTGGGATGCGCTTCATCCAGACCATCCATGGCGATGATCGCGCGCCGACGGCGCAGATGATCTACATGGGGCTGGCCAACGCGCCGACCTATGCCGCCGCGGTGCTGATCTCGGGGCCGCTCTACGACCGGCTGGGGGCGCCCGGCTATCTGGCGATGACCGGGGTGGCGGGCGTCGGCCTGGTGCTGGCGGTGATGCTGTGGCTGCGCCGCGTGCCGGCGGAGCAGGGCGCGGCGGTTTCAGTTGGCGGCTGACGGCCTTCCTTCTCCCTCCCCCCACCGCCGCAGGCGGTAGAGTGGGGAGGGCCGGGGTGGGGGCTGCGGGGTTATGCGGGCTGTACGCCGTCAACCCCCACCCGACCCTCCCAACTCTATTTTCGCTACGCTCACGTGGCGGGAGGGAGCAGAAGGGTCTGAAATGGGTGGTTAGTTGCCGTTTAAATCAACGATCGGTACTCTGCCTTCGATGCCGAGTGACTATGCAAAAGCCGCTGACGACCAAGACCAACGAAGCCATGACTGCCATGACAGTCAGCTGATGAAATTGGCCTTCTTTCATTCCTTCACCGAATAGGCCAACTCCGATTAACAGTCCCCAGTAGGAAAGCCCCCATATCGCGGCCAGCGACAAAAGCACGCTCGCAAATCGGGGCCAGATGCTTTGCGTATCACGCGTCCCCTCTGCGCGCAGAAGAATGGCCAAGGCGAGCGGCCCGCACAACAGTGCAACTGGGAAAAACGAGTCGAACATCTGTCGAGTTTGGATGAAGCGCACAATTTCTGCAATTGGGCGGTGGTGGTCGTCAACGCTGGCTGGCGAGGAGATGATTCACCAACGGAAGATACGCTTGATCTTTGAGTAACCCCGTAGAGCTTCCGATGACGCTGGGTTGACCGCATCTGGGGCACTTTGCAGTCCAACGCTTAATCTGATTTTGCTTCTCGAACGAAGTCCACTCATCCAGCCATGCCCGAACTTCGTCGGCACCAAACATCGTGCAGCAGGAAACGCACCCGGCAGTTTTGCTCACCTCGATCTCGTGGCGGTTGCCGGTGATATGTTTGCGGACCTCTTCCAAGAGATCAGCTTCCGTCGTTTGTTTCATTGAAGCATGATCGTTCAATGCCTGAACGTCCACAAGTGGGCGGTAGCTGACCGTCTGCTCTTCCGCCCGAAAGCCGCCGGTGCGCTTTCGGTTCTGGTGGCGAGATCAGACGGGGGTGAATGGCGAGAATTGGTGGAAAGCGGACGTTGCCGTATCGGCGGCTATGTTACATCATCGAACCATGAGACTGTCTCGAAGCTCGATCACAGTGGCTCTGCTTTCCGGCCCGGCGATCTGTTGCGCTGCTTCGACGACCGCCGCTCCGGCGACTGTCGCACCTTTCAACGTCGTTGTTCGTGGTCCCGCCACATCGTGCAGTATTGAGGTCGAGGGGCGTAAAGTCACGACAGATGAGCTGTTCGAGATTGCACAGCCAGTAGCGAAGTCGGGGCGGCCCGCACACATCGATTCGGATATGGCGCAGACAACTTATCGATGTCTCGGCGGTACGATTTACACACTCCAGAGAGCCGGTTTCAAAGACGTTGGCTTCGTCAGCGAGCCGACGCCTCGGCGGTAGCCGGCGAACGCCGGCAACGGCGCGCTTGCTGCCAAGGTGCGAGCGACTGAGATTGGTGGAAAGCTGTCTTTCAGCCCATCAGGCTACGGGCGCGGCCGGGCCCGATACCATTCGCGGATAAGCTGAAGTATGAGAATGGCAAGCGGCGCGAGGACCAGAATTAGCCCTGCCACGCTCAAGAGATTAAAGTCAGGGCCTTTAGCGTAGGCGGACAACGCAGCACCCACTGGCAGCAAAATCATCCTAGGAAACAGCGTATCCTTGTAATTTACACGTCTCGACGACCAGAATGACGCTGCCGCATGGCGCATCTGTGAAAAGGCCACACGATCTACAAAAAGACCGATTGCAGCAAAGGCCATAAAGTCGAGAACATAGGTCATGGCAACAATTTCGCCGCATCGACGATCGGCGTCAATGAATGTCCGCTATTGGGCGTGAGCAGACTGGCGGCTTGCCCGACTAATCGAACATCGCATCCATATCAGGCTCGCTCGCGTACGCCGGCAACGGAATCGCCGCCGCCGCCGCGCGCAGTGCGTTCGACCAGCGGTCGTTCAACTCGCCATAATATTCATCATCCGGGCCGATGCGGTGGCTCAACTCGATCTTCGAGACGCCGCTGCGGATGGTGACCAGGTCGATCGGCAGGCCGACGGCGAGGTTCGATCGCATCGTCGCCGAGAAGGAGATCAGCCCGACCTTGATCGCCTCCGCCAGCGGTGTGTCGTAGTTGATCATGCGGTCGAGCACCGGCTTGCCGTATTTGTGCTCGCCGATCTGCAGGAACGGCGTGTCGGGCTGGCATTCGATGAAATTGCCTGCGCCGTAGATCAGGAACAATCGCGGCCGGCGGCCGTCGATGCTGCCCGACAGCAGCAATGTCGCATCGGTCAGCACGCGTTCGTGGCGGGCGTTGGTTTCGTTCCGCACCACCGCGTCGATCGTCGATTTGGCCTCGCTGAGCGCATGGCCGACGATCTGCGCGGCGCGGAACACCGTCGGCGCGCTGGTCAACGTTTCGATCTCGCCGCTGTCGGGCATGGTGACGCCCAATGCGACGCGGCTCAGCGCGCTTTGCGTCACCGACAGGCTGCCGGCCGACGCAATGGCGACGACGCGGTCGCCCTGTGTCTCCATGATCCGCAGCTTGCGATAGGTCGAGATATTGTCGACGCCGGCGTTGGTGCGGGTGTCGCCCATCATGACGACGCCTTCGCGGACCAGGATCCCCACGCAATAGGTCATGCCAAGCGCCTCCCCACCCAACAGGCTGAATTGTTCGGGCGAGCGTTCATTCACTGGACCTGCGCCTGGGTTTGCGACTGGCCCGCCTGACTCTGGCTCTGGCGCTGCGCCGGCCCGGCGTCGCTGGCGGTGACGCTGACGATCATGGTTTCGGCGCCGCCGCCGCGCCGCGCGCCGCGCACCGGCGCCGCATCGAGGTAATCGAGGCCGACGGCGACACGCAGATAGGCTTCCGTCGTCGACATGCCGTTGGTGGGATCGAAACCGACCCAGCCGAGATCGGGCAGATGCGCTTCGATCCAGGCATGGCCGGCGGGCTGCGTCACCAGCCCGTCGGCGCGGACGAGGTGCCCGGAGACATAGCGCGACGGGATGCCGAGGTGGCGCGCCGCGGCGACGAAGATGTGGC
Organism: Alphaproteobacteria bacterium; assembly: GCA_031412175.1. Classification (GTDB taxonomy): domain Bacteria; phylum Pseudomonadota; class Alphaproteobacteria; order Sphingomonadales; family Sphingomonadaceae; genus Sandarakinorhabdus. The sequence goes on along the minus strand of JANOCM010000359.1, from coordinate 698 downwards.
TGTAATCCTGGCAGACGCCGGCGTGGAGGGCAAAGGCGTGCGCCGCATCGGTATAGCTGTGGGTGACATCGGCGTCGAAGGTCATGCGCTCGTAGAGACTGTTGAGCATGGCATGGCAGGTATCGAGCGGATTGGCGGTGGCGCAATCGCGGGCAAAGGCGCGGATTGCCTCGTCGGCGGTGGTCAGCGGCGTCGTGCGCAGGAACACCGTGGCCGGCAATGGCTCGGCGGTGCCGCGCAGCACGCCGTGCGTGTCGGTGGTATCGACCTCGCCGCTGACATGCAGCGCCAGCCGGCGGATCGGCGCATCGGCGTAGAACATATGGGTGATGTTGCCGAACACATCGTGGCCGCGGCGCAGATGGCCATCGGTATCGGTATCGAGCCGCCAGCTGACGACATGCTGGTCATCATGGCCGCAGGGTTCGACGCGCAGCAGCTGGACGACGTCGCTGGCGAGCGACGAATAGTCGTAGGTGGTGGAGTAATCGACGCGGATGCGCATGGTTGATCGATTCAGAAGAGATATTGTTCGGCGATGGCTTCGCCCAGCTTGTTATTGTCGACGATGAAGCGCTGCAGGAACTCGTGGAGCCCGTCGGCGAACACCTTGTCGATGTTCGATTGCTGCAGCCGGCTGTTGCCCGCCGCGGCCAGGCGATGCGCCGGCCCCCGCTTGCCGGTGACGCTGGCGAGCA
>JANOCM010000358.1:0-1945 GCA_031412175.1 Alphaproteobacteria bacterium | reverse complement strand
GGCTGGTGATGGGGCGGCTGGTTGGTGCCATGCGCGCCGAAGCGCCGCCCGGCGTGCCGCTGCATGTCATCCCCGAACCGTTTCCGACGGCGGCCTGGGAAACGCTGTGGATGATGGTCGTGCTGGCGCGGCAGATCCGGCGGCAAGCGCCCGATGTGCTGTTCGCCGCCGGCAACAGCTACAGTATCGTCGCCGTCGCCATGATCTGCTGTTCGGGCGCCGCTGCCCGCCGGTCGTGCTGAAAATCTCCAACGATCTCGAGCGCCGCGACCTGCCGGCGCCGCTGCGATGGGTCTATCGACGCTGGTTGCGCGTTCAGGGGCACATGATCGACCTGTTCACCGGGCTGGCCGAACCGATGCGCGCCGAGATTGTTGCCGCGCTGGGCGTGTCACCCGCGCGCGTGGCGATCGTCGACGATCCGGCGCTCGCCGCCGCCGATGTTGCGGCACTGGCGGCGCTTGGCGCGGCGCGGATGCCGCACGCGGGACGCCGCTATCTCGCCGTTGGACGGCTGGCCGCGCAAAAGAACTTCGCCAATCTGCTGCAGGCCTTTGCGCTCACCGCCGGACCCGATGACCGCCTCGCAATCATCGGCGAAGGCGGCGAGCGTGGCCGGCTGGAACGCCAGATCGCGTCCCTCTGCCTGGCCGGCCGAGTCAGCCTGCCCGGCCATGGCGCCGTGCTGCCGGCACTCGCGGCCGCCGACGTGTTCGTGCTGTCATCCGACTATGAAGCGCTGCCGGCGGTCGTCGTCGAGGCACTGGCCAGCGGCCTGCCGGTGGTGGCGACCGACTGCTGCGTGTCGATGCGCGCGCTCGTCGGGCCCTGGGGCAGCATCGTGCCGACCGGCGATCCGGTGGCGCTGGCAGCGGCGATGCGCAACCAGCCGGCGTTGACCGCCGCGCAAAAGGCGGCCGCAGCGGCTGCCATGCAGCGCTTCACCGTCGAACGCGCTGCTGGGCTCTATGAGAATATCTTCACGCGGGTGCAACGCCGACCACGTCCTGAAAATGCCATATTGCCAGCGTAATGGACTTGATAGTCGTATCATTGGACGCCCCCCCGCTGTGTTAAACGCCAATGCCTCCGGCCTGTCGCCCGGTGCCAAGCTGTCGATACCGGTTGCCGATCCGGCACCGCTCGAAACCACCGAACGTGGCTGGACCTGGTGGCTCGGCGCGGCTTTTTCGCTCGCCGTGCTCGTCGCCGTGGTGTTGGAACTGCGCACAGTCGATTTCAGCGAAGTCCGCGCCATGCTGCCGACATCGCCATTGTTCTGGGCGGTGTTCGCGGTGTCCTACCTGACCGCGCCGTTCGCCGATTGGCTGATCTTTCACCGCTTGTGGCGCATGCCGCTGTCGGGCCTTGGCGCGCTGCTGCGCAAGCTGATCGGCAATGAACTGCTGTTCGGCTATGCTGGCGAGCTGTACCTTTACACTTGGGCACGTCGCCGGACGGCGATGACCTCGACCCCGTTCGGCGCGATCAAGGACGTCGCCATCCTGTCGGCGATGGCCGGCAACGCCATCACCATTGCCATGCTGCTGCTCGCCTATCCGCTGCTCGGCACGCTGCATCTCGGCATCGACAGCAAGACGCTGATGATTTCGGTCGCCGTGGTGCTGGGTTCGTCGAGCGCCATCCTGCTGTTCCGCAAGACGCTGTTCAGCCTGCCGCGCGCCGAACTGTGGTTCGTCACCGGTGTCCATGTCGCACGCATCTTCGCCGGCGCCGCGCTGACTGCGTTCTGCTGGCATCTCGTGCTGCCGCAGGTCGCCATCGAATGGTGGCTGCTGCTGTCGGCGATGCGGATGCTGCTGTCGCGGCTGCCGTTGCTGCCCAACAAGGATATCGTGTTTGCCGGGCTGGCGGTGTTCATGATCGGCCATGACGCCGATATCGGCGCGCTGATGACGATGATGGCCAGCCTGATCCTGGCGAC
>JANOCM010000357.1:0-2322 GCA_031412175.1 Alphaproteobacteria bacterium | reverse complement strand
GGCGGTTTCGGCAGCGAGCCGCAGGATGCGGGTGTTGTAGAGCGTTTCCGACATGGCGGCAGATATAGGCGAAGGCCGCGCCGGTTGCGAGGCGCTAACCGGCATCACCGAACAGGTCGTTGCGATACGCCGGCTTGACGAGCGATTTCAGCGCATCGGGCCACATCACGGTGATCAGATACGAGCCTTCGGCATAGGAGCCGGCGACATAGGGTGCCACCAGCACGCGGAACTGGCGGGCGCTGGTGCCGAGCTCGCCCCAGGGTACGATCGGCTGCTCGGACAATTTCGGGCAAGGGGTGGACGGCGGGGTCGCCTCGCCGATGCGGCGCTTTTGCTCCTCGGCAAGCGCGCGACAGAACGCCGGCTCGATAAGCTTGCGAGCGCGCGGCCAGTCGCTGAACAGCGCGTCGATCGGGATCGCGCGCTTGGCCGTCTTGTCCCAGATTTTCGCGGTATAGCCGGTATTGCCGTGGGCGCCGCCGGTATAGGCATAGGTTTGCCCGGTGAGCGCCAGCAGCCGCGGCGTATCGGCGGCGAGCGACCAGTCGGTGACGAAGTCATAGCGGCGGAAGGGGAAACCGTCCTTCCTGGCACTGGCGGCGTCGCGGGCCGCATCGGTGGCGGCCTTTTTCGCGTCGGCGAGCGCGGTACCGCGCAATTGCTGGAGCAGCGCCGGCTGCGTGGCGGCCTCGGGCGCTGCCCGCCAACGCCAGCTGAGATTGGGCGACGCCTGGCGGATCACCAGGTCGGAGGCAAGAATGGCGCGCGGTGCTGTCTTGGGCGCGGCAAGGGCTGGCGTGGCGAGGAGGGCAGCTGCAGTCAGGCAACGCAATATCATCAAGAGATCCCCGTTAGCTGCCAGCAGGATAGCATTGCTGCAGAACTGGCGGGAGGGGCTATGCCCGCCGCCACGTCGTGCCGCCGGGGCCGTCCTCGAGGACGATGCCAGCGGCGGCGAGTTCGTCGCGGATGCGATCGGATTCGGCGAAGTTCCTGGCGGCGCGGGCGGCGGTGCGGGCGGCGACCTGGACGTCGACGTCGAGGTCGATATCGACGACGCGCGGCATGGCAAAGCCGAGCAGTGCCAGCGAGCCGGCCAGCGCAGCAAGGTCGCCATCCTTGTCGAGCGCCGCCAGTGCCGCCATCGCCGCCGGCGTGTTTACGTCGTCTGACAGCGCCGCCACGACGCTGGGATGGGCGGCGCCAGCGTGGCCTGGCGCGGTATCGTCGAGGCGTCTTTGCCAGCGGTCCCAGGTCGCCCGGGTCCTATCCAGCAACTCCTCCGTCCACTCCAACGGCTGCCGATAATGCGCGCTGAGCAGCGCCAGGCGCAGCACTTCGCCGTGCCAGCCCTGTGCCAGGAGGTCGTCGACCCCCATGACATTGCCCAGCGACTTCGACATCTTGTCGCTGCCGCCCATGTTCAAAAAGCCGTTGTGCATCCAGATCCGCGCCAGCGGGGCGCCATCGTGCGCGCAGGCGGATTGCGCCAGCTCGTTCTCGTGGTGCGGGAAGATCAGGTCCTGTCCGCCGCCGTGGATGTCGATCGTCGTGCCCAGCGCCTCGGCGATCATCGCCGAGCATTCGATGTGCCAGCCCGGCCGGCCGCGGCCCCACGGCGAATCCCAGCCCGGCTGGTCGGCGGTCGAGGGCTTCCACAGCACGAAATCGGCCGGGCTTTTCTTGTATGGCGCCACCTCGACGCGTGCGCCGGCGATCATTTCGTCGAGCGGGCGCCGCGACAGCGCGCCATAGCCGGCAAAGCTCGGCACGTCGAACAGCACATGGCCCTCGGCCGCATAGGCATGGCCCTTGGCGACCAGCGTCGCCATCATCGCAATCATCGCGGGCACGCTGGTCGTCGCGTGCGGCGCGATGTCAGGTGGTTCGACGCCGAGCGCGCCCATGTCGTCGAGATACCATTGTTCGGTGCGCCGGGTGATCTCGTCGATCGGCACGCTGGTCGCGAGGCTTTCCGCGATGATGCGGTCGTCGATGTCGGTGATGTTGCGCGCACAGAGCACATGATCGGCGCCATATTCATGGCGCAGCAGCCGGCGCAGCACGTCGAACACCACTGCCGGCCGCGCATTGCCGATATGGGCGCGCGAATAGACCGTCGGCCCGCAGACATACATCGTCACGCGGTGCGGATCGGCGGGGACGAGCACGTCCTTCTGCCGGGTCAAGGTATTGTACAGGCGGATCGGCATCAGATCGGCGTCGACGGTGTCGACTTTTCCTGTTGGTCGAGCAGCTTGTCGAGCGCGCTGCGATCGCCGGGGTCATAGCCGCGTTCGTCGCGGCGCAGCCCGGCGT
>JANOCM010000356.1:0-6090 GCA_031412175.1 Alphaproteobacteria bacterium | reverse complement strand
TCGGCGGCATAGGCTTCGCGGCGGGTGGCATCGTCGATGTTGGGGACGATGACGCCGACGCTGAGGCCGAGGAATTTATAGACCTGGCCCATCCAGCCGGCATCGCGCGACGCGAGGTAATCGTTGACGGTGACAACATGGACGCCCTTGCCGGCGAGCGCGTTCAGATAGACGGCGAGCGTCGCCACCAGCGTCTTGCCTTCGCCGGTGCGCATTTCGGCGATTTCGCCGCGGTGGAGGACGATACCGCCGACCAGCTGCACGTCGTAATGGCGCTGGCCGAGCGTGCGCTTGGCCGCCTCGCGGACCGTGGCAAAGGCTTCGGGCAGGATGTCGTCGAGCGTCTTGCCGGCGGCGAGTTCGGCCTTCAGCTTGTCGGTCTGGCCGCGCAGCGCGTCGTCCGACAGCGCCGAGATTTCCGGTTCGAGCGCGCCGATACGCGCCACCAGGGGGGCCAGCGACTTGACGTAGCGGTCGTTGCTTGAACCGAAAAGCCGCTTGGCGATACCGCCGAATCCGAGCATGAAAATCCTAACGCGCAGGCGAACGGCGGCCGCGAAGGGGCCGCGCGTGTCGAACCGCAGCGATGTAGGGGCGGCGACCGCGTTCGTCAATTCGATGGCAGTTGGCATTCGCATCGGCGTGTACGCCGCAGTGCGGCCCGAATTGATGCTGGCCCGGGCGCATATCATGCTACGCTTTCGCGCGCTCGAGTGGTTGTGCTGCATTCCGGTGCGGCCGCCGTGCCCGGACGTGGCGCCCGCGTCCCAACATATGAAATACTGGTAACGCGAACATCATGGATATTCGGACTGTTTTGCCGGATCTGCCAGTGCCGGAGGTGGGGCTGGCACTGGCGCTGGCGGTTATCTCGGCCTCGACCACGCCGCTGATCCTGCTCGATGCCGATTGCACGGTCCTCGCTGCGAGCACCTCGTTTCGCGAAGCGTTTGGCCTGCCTGGCGGCGATGGCCCGCTGGGGTCGATCTTTGCGCTCGGCGCCGGCGAATGGAATGTCCCCAGGCTGCACGTTCTGCTCGAATCGACGCTGTCAGGCGCCGCCAGCATCCCGGCCTATGAGATCGATCTCGAACTGCCGGGTCACGGCAGCCGCCGGCTGGTGCTGAATGCCCATGTGCTGGTGCACGGCGGCGGCGAGGGTGTGCGATTGCTGCTGGCAATTGCCGATGTCACTGATGCCCGGCTCGCCGAACAGGTGCGCAAGGATCTCGCCCGCGAAAAGGCGATGCTGATGCAGGAATTGCAGCACCGCGTCGCCAACAGCCTGCAGATCGTCGCCAGCGTGCTGATGCAAAGCGCCCGCCGCGTCGGCAGCGAAGCGCGCGGCCATCTCAACGAGGCGCACAGCCGGGTGATGTCGATCGCGGCGCTGCAGCAGCAACTCGCCGAAACGGCATCGGCCGATGCCGAAATCGGCGCCTATCTGGCGCAATTGTGCCGCAGCCTTGGCGCCTCGATGATCGACGATCATGGCCGCCTGAGCCTCGAATCGACCACCGATCACAGCCGGGTCAGCGGTGAAACCTCAGTCAGCATCGGGCTTGTCGTGACCGAACTCGTCATCAACGCGCTGAAACACGGGTTCCCCGGCGACATGCGCGGGCACATCCGGGTCGATTATCGCGCCGACGGCGCCGGCTGGCGCCTCGAAATCAAGGATGATGGTGTCGGCATGCCCGCCGGCAATGCGGCAAAGCCGGGGCTCGGCACCAGCATCGTCACTGCCCTGGCGCGCCATCTCGGGGCGACGCTGACCGTGGCCGACAATCGGCCGGGTACTTCGATCGTGCTGCATCGCCTTGCCGCCACGCCAGCGGCGCCGGAAAAAGCCGCCTGAGCCTCAGGCGTCGGGCGATGCGCGGGTGACCGCTGGCGGTGCGCGCCGCTTCGATTTGCGCCGCAGCCCGAAATTGACCGCCTTTTGCACCCGCGGATAGCGGCGCGTGTAGCGGACATAGCGGCGCCGCGCCCAGGCCGAATTGCGCAGCACCAGCGCCAGGCCAAAGGCAAAGATGAAGATGCCGAGCGGCCCGGGGGTGGGGATGCCGATGATCGGCGCCACCAGCATCAGGAAGGCGCCGAGCATCAGCTGGAACACCCGGAAGGGTTCGCTCCTGATCAGGACTTCGAGGAAGGCGGGGCGTTTCACGGATCGGTCTCTAGGCAGAAGTTGTGGCACAGAGAAGGCGGCACAGGCCAACAATTGCGGCATTGGGCGGGATGCGACATAAACGCAGGCGGGGTCGGCAAATTTCGCAATAACAGGGGTTTCCATGGTCGCGCATGTCGGAACGGTGGCGTTCCTCGGGCTCGAGGCGCGCCGGGTCGACGTGCAGGTGCAGATGTCGTCGGGGCCGGCCGGATTCCTGACCGTCGGCCTGCCCGACAAGGCGGTGAAGGAAAGCCGCGAACGGGTGCAGGCGACGCTGCACGGCATCGGCCTGTCGCTGCCGCCGCGGCGCATCGTCGTCAACCTGTCGCCCGCCGACCTGCCCAAGGAAGGCTCGCACTATGACCTGCCGATTGCTTTGGGCCTGCTGGTGGCGATGGGGGTGATCGCGCCGGACGCGCTCGACGGCTTTCTCGTCGTCGGCGAGCTCGGCCTCGATGGCGCGCTGGCGCCGGTGCCGGGGGTGCTGCTGGCGGCGCTGCACGCGGCGGAGAACGAACTCGGGCTGATCTGCCCCGCCAGCCAGGGCGGCGAAGCGGCGTGGGCCGGCGAAGTCGATGTCATCGCCGCTCCCGACCTCTTGTCGCTGCTCAATCACCTGAAGGGCACGCAATTGCTGTCGCCGCCGCAGCGCAGCCTTGCCGATCTCGTCCGCTCCGGCCCCGACATGGCCGAGATCAAGGGCCAGGAAACCGCCAAGCGCGCCGTCGAGATCGCCGCGGCGGGCGGGCATAACTTGCTGATGTCCGGCCCGCCGGGGTCGGGCAAGTCGCTGCTCGCGGCGGCCTTGCCCGGCATCTTGCCCGAACTGACGCCGGCCGAAGCGCTCGAGGTGTCGATGGTCGCCTCGATGGCGGGTGAACTGGAGGGCGGCCGGCTGGTGCGCACCCGGCCGTTCCGCAGCCCGCATCACAGCGCGTCGATGCCGGCGCTGGTCGGCGGCGGTGCCAAGGCGCGGCCGGGCGAAGTCAGCCTTGCCCACCTCGGCGTGCTGTTCCTCGACGAATTGCCCGAATTCCAGCGCGGCGTGCTCGATTCGCTGCGCCAGCCGCTCGAAACCGGCACGGTGATGGTGGCGCGCGCCGCGGCGCATGTGTCGTATCCGGCGCGGGTCCAACTGGTCGCGGCGATGAACCCTTGCCGCTGCGGCCATCTGGGGGACGCCGCGCAGGCGTGTTCGCGGGCGCCGAAATGCGCCGCCGATTACCAGGCGCGGCTGTCGGGGCCGCTGCTCGATCGCATCGACCTACATGTCGACGTTCCGGCGGTCAGCGCTGCCGACCTGTCGCTGCCGCCGCCATCCGAAACATCGGCGATCGTTGCCGCCCGGGTCGCCGCGGCGCGCGCCATCCAGACAGCGCGCTATGCGGGGGCTGGCGCGCGGACGAATGCCGAGGCCGATGGCAAGGTGCTGGCGGCGGCGGCGACGCCCGATGCGGCCGGTGCCAAGCTGCTGGCACAGGCGGCGGAAACGCTGCGGCTGTCGGCGCGCGGCTATCACCGCGTGTTGCGCGTGGCGCGCACGCTCGCCGACCTGGCCGGCGCCGAGCAAGTGACGCGCATTCACATTGCCGAGGCCTTAAGCTATCGTCGCCGCGCACCGGTCAATTGATCGGCCGCGAGGGGAAGGCCTGATCATGGAAAAGTCCGCAACCCAGTGGATGATGGAGCCGCTGCGCAAATATGCGCAATTCGGCGGGCGGGCGCGCCGCGCCGAATATTGGTGGTATATCCTGTTTACTATCGGTCTCAATATTGTCCTGAGCATTGCCGACTTTGTGATTTTCGGGATCGATCGCGGTGGTTTCGGCGGTATCGGCCCGCTCGCTGGCCTTGCCGCGCTGGCATTGCTGGTGCCGGGCCTCGCGGTCAGTTTCCGCCGCATCCACGATATCGATCGTTCGGCCTGGTGGCTGCTGATCGGGCTGATCCCGCTGATCGGCGGCATCGTGCTGATCTACTGGTTTTGCCAGCGCGGCACGGTCGGCGCCAACCAGTTCGGCGCCGACCCGATCGGCTATGGCGACTGATCCGGCGCGGATCTTTCACAATTCCCCGGCGTTGCGATTGGCAGAAATGATGTAAGAACGCTGCCAGTTCCGGCTGCGAAGGAGAGACGCGATGGGTATCTACAGTTTCATCAAGGACAAGCTGCTAGGCCACGGCGGCCCCGATCCCGATGCCATCAAGGCGCAGGTCGCCAAGCTCGGCCTGCAGGTGCAGAATTTCGATGTCACCGTCACCGATGGCGTCGCCGTCGTTACCGGCCTCGCCGTCAACCGCGCCGAAGCGTCGAAGATCGTCATGGCGGTCGGCAACAACGACGGCATCCAGAAGGTCGATAACCAGATGCGCGTGCCGCTGGCTTCGATCCAGCCGGCGGCGGCCGCTGCACCGGCGCCGGTCGACGGCGATGACAGTGCCGATGAAGATGCCGTGGTGTTCTACCCGGTCGAAAAGGGCGACACGCTGTCGGGCATCGCCAAGCGGCTGTACGGCGATGCCAACCTGTATCCGCGCATTTTCGAGGCCAACAAGCCGATGCTCAGCGACCCGGACAAGATCTATCCCGGCCAGGTCCTGCGCGTTCCGCCGCTCTGATCGCGGCAGGCTGCAACGGGAGAAGGCGGTGTCCTCCGGGATGCCGCCTTTTCTATGCCGGTTCGGCAGCCTCCACCGGCTCTGAGCCGGCGTCCCATTTGGCGATTACCGCCGTTGCCACCGCATTGCCGATGACGTTGGTCGCGCTGCGCCCCATGTCGAGGAAATGGTCGACGGCGAGGATCAGCAGCAGCCCGGCTTCGGGGATGTTGAAATAGGGCAGGGTCGCGGCGATGACGACGAGGCTGGCGCGCGGCACGCCGGCGATGCCCTTCGACGTGATCATCAGCAGCCCGAGCATGAAGATTTCCTGCCCCAGCGTCAGGTCGATGCCATAGGCCTGGGCGATGAAGATGCTGGCAAAGGCGCAATACATCATCGAGCCATCGAGATTGAACGAATAGCCGAGCGGCAGCACGAAACTGGCGATGCGGTTGGGCACGCCGAAACGCTCCAGCGCCTCTAGCATCTTGGGGTAGGCGGCTTCGGATGACGCGGTGGCAAAGGTGATCAGGAACGGCTCGCGGATATCGCGCACCAGCCGCAGGATATTGGGCACGCCGATGACCGCGGCCCCGGCGCCGAGCAGCACCAGCCACAGCATGGCGAGCGCGAGGTAGAAGCCGCCGATGAACTTCCCGAAGACGATCAGGATGCCCAGCCCCTCGACGGCGATGGCCGAGGCGACGGCGGCGAACACCGCGAACGGCGCCACCTTCATCACATAGCCGGTCACCGTCAGCATCAGGTGCATCAGCGCCTCGAGGCCGCGGGTGATCGGTTTGCCCGCCTCGCCGATGGCGATCAGCCCGACGCCGGCGAACAGCGAGAAGACGACGATCTGCAGCACTTCGTTCGTCGCCATCGCCTCGAAGATCGATTTCGGGAAGATGTGGAGGACGAATTCCTTGAGGTCGAAGGCCTTTTTCACCAGCCCCGTCGCCGCATCGGCAGGTGGCAGCGCCAGGCCGACACCAACCCCCGGCGCCAGCAGATTGACCATCAGGATACCCAGCGACAGCGACACGATCGACGCGGTGACGAACCACGCCAGCGTCCGGCCGAAGGTGCGCCCGACCGCGCCGCCGCTGCCCATGTGCGCGACGCCGACAACCAGCGTCGACAGCACCAGCGGCGCGATGATCATCTTGATCAGTTGGAGGAAGACGCCGGTGACCACGCTGAAATAATAGGCCGCGTCCTTGGCCTGCGCCGCGCTCACCGACACGTTGATCACATAGCCGGTGGCAACGCCGGTCACCAGGGCGACAAGGATATAGCGGGTCAGGCGGTTGCTG
>JANOCM010000355.1:0-6461 GCA_031412175.1 Alphaproteobacteria bacterium | reverse complement strand
CGGCGCCGGCACCGCCGACCGATCACGCCGCCGATGCCGTCTGGGGCGCCGCAGCCGTCGCCCCTTCGCGAGCAGCACTACGCCGCGAGCATGGCGGCTTCACCGGCTCGATGATCCTGTTCAACCTCGCCGAATATCAGGCCCGTGCCGGCAGCGACGGCTATCGCTGGGAAGGCGAAGGCTGGTTCGGCGGCGACATCAACCGTTTCGTCGTCAAGACCGAAGGCGAAGGCGATGTGCGCGGGCCACTGGAAAAGGCGGAAGTGCAGGCGCTGTATTCACGCGCCATCGGCCCCTGGTGGAACCTGCAGGCCGGGGTGCGCCATGACATCCGACCCGATCCGCAGCGGACCTATGCGACGGTCGGCATCGAAGGGCTGGCGCCGTACTGGTTCAAAGCGGCCGGCGCGCTGTTCCTGTCGAACAAGGGCGAACTGCGCGGCCGCATCGAGGGCTTTTACGACCAGCGCATCACCCAGCGGCTGATCCTGCAGCCGCGCGCCGAGATCGAAGCTTCGGCACAGTCGACCCCCGAGATCGGCGTCGGTGCCGGGCTGACCGATATCGAGATCGGCCTGCGGCTGCGCTACGAAATCGCCCGCGAATTTGCGCCTTATGTCGGTGTCGAATGGGCCGGCAAAGTCGGCGAGACGGCGCGTTTTGCCCGGGCTGCTGGCGATCGGACAAGCGGCACCAGTTTCGTTGCCGGCATCCGGTTCTGGTTTTAGGACGGGCCGATGACCTCCCGACGCCATCGCCTTCACCTTGGCGCCAGCCGGTTGCACAAATGGCTGGCGCTGATCATCGGTGCCCAGCTGCTGATCTGGTTCGCCAGTGGCGCATTGATGAGCTTCTGGCCGATCGACGAAATCCATGGTGACCATCTTGTCGATCGCAAGACCGTCGAGCCGCTAGCCGCCGACGTCACGCTTGCCGATCCCGCATCCTACCTGCGCGGCACCGGCGCCGATCGTGTCACGCTGCGCATGCTCAACGGCAGGGCGGTTGCCGAAGTCGTCCGGGGCCGCGACATCCGGTTGTTCGATGCCACCGCCGGCACGCCGCTGCCAGCCGTCGACGCGCAGTCGGCCGCCGCGATTGCCCGCAAGGCCTGGATCGGCGGCGCTGTTGCGGCGCCGACAACCTGCAAGGTCGTCGCGGCAAGCCCGGAGTATCGCGGGCCATTGCCGGCGTGGCGCGTCGCCTTTCCCGACGCTGATCGCACCAGCGTCTTCGTCGCCGCCGACACCGGGCAAATCGCTGCGGTGCGCACCGCAAATTGGCGATTGTTCGATTTCTTCTGGGGCCTGCACATCATGGACTGGACGGAACGCGACAATTTCAACAGCTGGTGGTTGCTGGCGTTCGCGATCGGCGGCCTGGTGCTGGGGCTGGCGGGCACGGTGCTGCTGGTCATTCGCTGGCCCATCAAGCGCGGCCTTTTCCGCCGACGCTCCGCAATGTCATGACGCCCTGACACTGCGTCTGAAGCATGGTTGCGGAAACGGGCAGGGTTGAGCCAGCTCGGGCGTTGCCCGAGCACGGTTGCCTGATGCACGTGTTCAGGCCGCCGGCGGAGCCGGGTCAGCCGTTGCCGTGCATCGCCAGTTCGTGGCGCCCGACGACCATGTGGTGGACTTCGTCGGGGCCGTCGGCAAAACGCAGGTGGCGGACATCGGCATAGAGTTCGGCCAGCGGGGTCCATTGCGAAATGCCGGCGGCGCCGTGGATCTGGATCGCCTGGTCGATGATCTGGCAGGTCTTTTCGGGCACCATCGCCTTGACCATGCTGACCCAGATGCGGGCTTCCTTGTTGCCGAGCACGTCCATCGCCTTGGCCGCCTTCAGCACCATCAGCCGCATCGCCTCGATCTCGATGCGCGCCCGCGCGACGAGTTCGAGGTTCTTGCCGAGCATGATCAGCGAGCGGCCAAAGGCTTCGCGCGACTTGCCGCGGCGGACCATGTAATCGAGCGCCATCTCGGCCTTGCCGATCGTCCGCATGCAGTGGTGGATCCGCCCGGGTCCCAGCCGGACCTGCGAGATTTCAAAACCGCGGCCTTCGCCGAGCAGGATATTGTCGTGCGGCACCCGGACATTTTCGAAGCGGATGTGCATGTGGCCGCGCGGCGCATGATCTTCGCCGAACACGTGCATCGGCCCCAAGATCTTCACGCCCGGCGTGTCGATCGGCACCAGGATCTGCGATTGCTGCTGGCTGGCCGGGCCGTCATCGCTGGTGCGGACCATGACGATCATGATCTTGCAGCGCGGATCGCCGGCGCCCGAGATGTAGAATTTCTCGCCGTTGATGACCCAGTCGTCGCCATCGCGGACGGCGCGGGTGCGGATATTCTTGGCATCCGACGACGCGACATCGGGTTCGGTCATCGCATAGGCCGAGCGGATTTCGCCGGCGAGCAGCGGTTCGAGCCAGCGTTCCTTTTGCGCATGGGTGCCGACGCGTTCGAGCACTTCCATGTTGCCGGTATCGGGCGCCGAGCAGTTGAGCGATTCGGATGCCAGCGGCGACTTGCCGAGCTCGGCGGCGATATAGGCATAGTCGAGGTTGCTCAGCCCTTCGCCGGTGGCGGCATTGGGCAGGAAGAAATTCCACAGCCCCGACGCCTTGGCCTTGTCCTTGGCGGTCTGCAGCAGCTCGAGCTGCCCCGGCGCCCAGCTCCAGCGATCGGCGCGATCCCTGCCCAGCGCCTCGAACTCCTCGGTGATCGGATCGACGTTGTCGGCAATGTGGCGGCAGACGGCGTCGAACAGCGGGCGCGCCTTTTCCGACATCCTGAGGTCGTTCATGGCATTGTCGCGGTCGAAATCGGTCATGGCAGGCTCCGTTGGCAGCGTCGCGTGCCGGCGTAGCAGAAGCCGGGCCCGACGTGCCAATCGCGAATGTGCCAGCCTGCCGGGTGCCACAGCGCCGATTGTGCTTTTGCCCGCAACCGGCGCGTGCGATTGTCGGCGCAGTCGTTGGGAGAGTGCCATGTTCCAGGTTTCGTATCGCATCGCCGCTGCCATGCTGCTGGCCGGTGCCGCCATCGCGACTGCAGCTCCAGTTCGTCCCGAGGCCGACAGCAAGCGCGATGCGGCGCGCAAGCCGGCCGAAATGGTCGCCTTTGCGGGGATCAAGCCGGGGTCGAACGTCGCCGACTTCATTCCCGGCGGCGGCTATTTCACCCGGGTGTTCGCGCTCGCTGCGGCGCCCAATGGCAGCGTGACGGCGATCATCCCGGCCGAATCCGAAAAGCGCAGACCCGATGACGCCAAGGCGATCCGTGACCTGGCCGGGCAGGGCTATGGCACTGTGAAGGTCGTTTCGGGCTTGGGCGATCCGGCGCTGGCCGGCACGCTCGACGTGGTGTGGACGGCGCAGAATTATCACGATCTCCACAACAGCCTGCCGCCCGCCGGCGTGCTCGGCGTCAACAAGGCGGTGTTCGCGGCGCTGAAGCCCGGCGGCGTCTATGTCATCGTCGATCACGCCGCCGCCGCCGGATCGGCGCTGACCGCGACCAACACGCTGCACCGCATCGATCCGGCCGCGGTGCGCGCCGAAGTGACCGCCGCCGGCTTCAAGTTCGATGGCGAATCGATGGCCCTCGCCAATCCGCAGGATGGCCATGACAAGAATGTCTTCGATCCGGCGATCCGCGGCTTTACCGACCAGTTCGTCTATCGCTTCAAAAAGCCCTGAGGCGACGGGCCGCTTGCGTTGACGGGCGCCGGGCTGGCAGAGCGGCGGCGCAATCGATCGGAGCGCCCATGCCAAGTCTCGTCCTCCTTCGCCACGGCCAGTCGGCGTGGAACCTCGAAAACCGTTTCACCGGCTGGTGGGACGTCAATCTGACCGACAAGGGCATTGCCGAGGCCACGGCGGCGGGTGTCGCCATGCAGGCAGCAGGGCTGGATTTCGATGTCGCCTTCACCAGCGTGCAGACGCGGGCGATCAAGACGCTCAACCTGGCATTGGAGGCGATGGGCCGGCTGTGGCTGCCGGTGGTCAAGGACTGGCAGCTCAACGAACGTCATTATGGCGGGCTGACCGGGCTGAACAAGGCCGAGACAGCAGCCGAGCATGGCGAGGACCAGGTCCGGATCTGGCGTCGCAGCTTCGACATTCCGCCGCCGCCGCTGGCCGCGGGTTCGCAATATGACCTGTCGGGCGACCGCCGTTATGCCGGCATCGCCATCCCGGCGGCGGAAAGCCTGAAGGACACGATCGCCCGCGTGCTGCCCTATTGGGACAGCGCCATCGTGCCCGAACTGCGCGCCGGCAAGCGGGTGATCATCGCGGCGCACGGCAATTCGCTGCGCGCGCTGGTCAAGCATCTGTCGGGGATTTCGGACGACGATATCGTCCATGAGGAAATTCCGACCGGCAAGCCGATGGTCTATGAACTGGCGGACGATTTGACCGCGATCGGGCGGCGCTATCTGGATTAGAGTGGAAGTGGGCTCGGCGCCGCGCGCCGAAATCACAAGGAATCGACCAGATCATGGCTGAAGCACCGGTCAAGGGACCCGCGTCCTACTTCCCGTCCATCGAAAAGACGTACGGACGACCCATCGCGACGTGGCAGGCCCTGGTGCGCCAGCACTATCCGGCGAAGCACATGGACCTCGTGGCGATGCTGAAGAACGATCATGGCATGGGCCACGGGCATGCCAACGCCATCGTTGCGTACACATTGGCGCAGGACAAAGCCTGAATCCGGCCGGCGCGGGCTTCGTCGACCTGGCTGGCGTCTATGGCCTGGTCGCCGCGTCGACGAACCGCCACGCCAGCGTCTCGCCGGCAAGGAACGGCACCACGTCGCCGATGCGATCGGGCACCGTCACCGGCGAGCGCTCGAGCGTCACCGTGCCGATGTTGAGCGGCAGGCCATAAAAGGCCGGGCCGAATTCGCTGGCAAAGCCTTCGAGCCGGTCGAGCGCGCCTTCCTCCTCGAAGGTCCGGGCATAGCTTTCGAGCGCGAAGGGCGCGTTGAACAGGCCGGCGCAGCCGCAGGCGGTTTCCTTGGTCGGGAGCGAATGCGGCGCGGAATCGGTGCCGAGGAAGAATTTCGGGTTGCCCGATACCGCCGCCTTGCGCAGCGCCAACTGGTGGCGTTCGCGCTTCAGCACCGGCAGGCAGTAAAGATGCGGGCGGATGCCGCCTTCGAACATCGCGTTGCGGTTGATGGCGAGGTGGTGCGGGGTGATCGTCGCGGCGACGGTCGCCGGGGCTGCCTCAACAAACGCCGCGGCCTCTGCGGTGGTGATGTGTTCGAAAACGATCTTCAGCGCCGGATAATCACGGACCAGCCCTGCCAGCGTGCGGTCGATGAACACCGCCTCGCGGTCGAAGATGTCGATATCGGGGTCGGTGACTTCGCCATGGACCAGCAGCGGCATGCCGATCCGCTGCATGGTTTCCAGCGCGGCGCGGATATGGCGGACATCGGTGACGCCATGCGCGGAATTGGTCGTGGCGTTGGCGGGATAGAGCTTGGCGGCGGTGAAGATGCCCTCGGCATGGCCGCGCGCGATCTCGTCCGCGTCGATGCCGTCGGTCAGATAGCAGGTGATCAGCGGGGTGAAATCCGCGTCGGGCCCGACCGCGGAAACGATGCGGTCGCGATAGGCAGCGCCGGCGGCCGCGGTCGTCACCGGCGGTTTCAGATTGGGCATGACGATGGCGCGCGCGAACTGGCGCGCGGTGTGGCCGGCGACGGCAGCGAGCATGTAACCATCGCGTAAGTGGACATGCCAGTCATCGGGGCGACGGATCACCAACTTTTGTCCAGGGTGCTGCGTATCTGTCGGCATAGGGGCTTTCCAAGCGTGGCGCCGGGTTGGGGTAGCGCCACCCGGAAGACCCCGCAACAGGTCGATTTGCCGGATTTATACAAGGGTCTGCGGCGATTGGCGGGTGACAGGGCGGTAATAGGGGATTAGCCTTTTGACTACTGGGGGGTCAGTCAGGTGACATTGGCAGCAGATCAGGGCGGCCGGGTTGGCGTCCGGTGGTTTGTCCTGTTGACGGGCTTGCTTGCGGTTGCGGCCGAGGCACAAATTGCCGCGCCGCCGGTACGTGGCCTGCCGACCCGCGAGGAAATCGATCCGGCGCGCCGCCAGTCGGCACCGCAACCAACGCGGTTGCGCGTCGACGGCGATATCGAGCGCAGCCCGTGCGCGCTGGGCGATCCGAGCTATGCTGCGATCAAGGTCACGCTGACCAGCGCCACCTTCAACAACCTTGGCCCGGTCGCGCCGGCCGACCTCGAGCCCGCCTATCGCCGCTATCTCGGCACCGAACAGCCGATCGCCGTCGTCTGCGATATCCGCGATGCCGCCGCCACCATCCTGCGCCGCCAGGGCTATCTCGCCGCCGTGCAGGTGCCGACGCAGCGCATCGAGGGCGGCGCGGTGACGTTCGAGGTGCTCTATGCCCGGCTGACCGCGGTGCG
>JANOCM010000354.1:0-1512 GCA_031412175.1 Alphaproteobacteria bacterium | reverse complement strand
GTCTAGCCGGGCGGAAGGCAAAAGTCACGAAAGAGCCTCCGGCAGGCAGGGCCTGCGCCCGATCAGATTCCGGATGTGCTGACCAGCGCCACCACCACCATCATCGCCAATGTCGACACGGCGCCGGCGGCGGCGAACAGGCCCCAGACGCCCTTTGCCGGGGTCGGCCCGCGGAAGTCGGCGATCAGCTTGCCGATGCAAAAGATCGCCGTCCAGACCAGCAGCGGTGCCGTGACAAAGAACCAGATGATCATGTCTGTCCCTATCATGCCGATGCCGGGCTTCGCCAGCCGCCGACCATCGATCGGAGTCTGGCGATCGGGGTCCGGGGCCGACGGCCCCGGCCGCCGGAGGCTCTTATCCCCACAACTTCTTTTTTATTGCCATGATTCAATCTGTTATGATGGCGCAAATCTGTGGATAACCAATGTATCAAACCGTTGAAATGCGTGGACATAATTGGCCGCACTACCCGTCGCGGCGGCCATGCGCGATAGCACGGCCATGATCACTCCCATCCCGCTGCGTGTCGTCGAAGCCGCCACCGATACCGCCACCCTGCCGCAGAATCTCGAAGCCGAGGCGGCGCTGCTCGGCGCGCTGATGATCGACAACCGGCTCGTCGAGGACGTGATGATGCGGCTGGGGCCGCAGCATTTCGCCGAAGGGCTGCACGGCCGCATCTACGAGGCGATCCTGCGGCTCAACGATCGCAAGATGGCGGCGACGCCGGTGACGCTGAAGCCATTGTTCGAGGCCGATCCGGCGATGATCGAGATGGGCGGCCCCGCCTATCTCGCCAGCCTGACCCAGCATTCGGGCGCGCTGATCGCGGCGAAGGATTTCGCCCAGCAGATCTATGACCTGGCGTTGCTGCGCGAACTGATCCGCGTCGGCCGCGAGATGGCGGTCAGCGCCGCCGACATGTCGGCCGATGTCGCGCCGCTGAAACAGATCGAAAGCGCCGAAATGGCGCTGTACAAGGTCGCCGAGGCGGGCGAGGTCGCCGGCGCGATCAAGACCTTCGGCCAAGCGACGCGCGAAGCCATCGAAATGGCCGACCGCGCGATGAAATCGGGCGGTCACCTGTCGGGCTATACGACCGGGCTCAACGCGCTCAACGAAAAGATCGGCGGGCTGCACAAGTCCGATCTCGTCATCCTCGCCGGCCGCCCGGCGATGGGCAAGACGGCGCTCGCTACCAACATCGCCTTTGCCTGCGCCCAGCGCTTCGTCCAGGACCAGGCACGCAACATCGAGCCGGAAAAATCCAGCGGCGCCGCGGTCGCCTTCTTCAGCCTCGAAATGTCGTCGGACCAGCTGGCGACGCGCGTGCTGGCCGAACAATCGGGGGTCAATTCCGAGGCGCTTCGCATGGGCAAGATCAGCCAGGACGAGTTCAACCGGCTGGCGCGCGCCGCCGGCGACCTGTCGGGGCTGCCGCTGTTCATCGACGACACCCCGGCGCTGAGCATCGCCGCGCTGCGCACCCGCGCCCGGCGGCTGAAGCGC
>JANOCM010000353.1:0-2202 GCA_031412175.1 Alphaproteobacteria bacterium | reverse complement strand
CGCCGGATCGCGCGGGCGCCCGGGGCGCGGCGCCGACCGCGCCGGGACGACCGTCGCCACCGGCGTGGTGGGTGCGGGCGTTTCGGCGCGCTGCAACTGGCGGCGCAGGCTGCCGCGCTGGGCGAGCAGCTCGACCCGCGACAGCGCCCGCAACGCCGCGACCTGCTGTTCGAGCATCAGGTCGCTGCGCAGCGTATAGACATCACCGCGCACCCCTGGCGGTGCGGGGCGGGCCCGGACGACGCGCACGGCGTCGTCGATCGCACCCTGCAGATCCTGGATATACGAGGCGCGGCGTTCGTTGAGGATGACGAGGTCGAAGGCCAGATAACGGCCCTGCAGGAATTCGAACGCCCGCAGCACGTCGGCGACGATCCCCATGTCGCGCGGATCGTCGATGCGCAGCAGCATGATCGGCAGGTCGCCCGAAATGCCGTGCACCCACAGCGCCGATTGCGGCCCGGCGGCGTCTGCCACCAGCGCCGCCGGCGCCGAATGGCCGGCGCCGGGATTGACGATATGGCCAGCGAGGCGCTGGAAATCGGCGGCATCGCCGGGATCGAGCCGCAGGAAGCGGCGCTCGATCTGCGCCTGGGTCCAGGCGCCGACCTGGGCGCGATCAAAGGCGCTGGCGTCGCGGTGGCGATCGATGGCATCCATCAGCGCCGCGCGCGATTCGGCGGCAATCGTCCAGAAGGCGACGCGCACCGTCTCGCCCGGTGGCACCCGGACCGGGCAACGCAGCACTAGCGCCGGATCGAGCACGGTGCCGGCACTGCCCTGCAGCGGCTGCCCCAGCCCGATCGGATCGGCCGCCGAACGTCCGCGGCCGATGAAGGCGTTGCGGTCGGTTTCCCAAGCCACTGGCCCGGTTGCCGTGCCTTCGATCACCGCCAGATGCGCCACCCAGATCGCCGGGTCGTCGGCGCCGCGCGGCCGGCGGTGCGCGACCAGCACCGGGCCGTCGAGCAATTCGGTTTCGATGAACATCCGCGCAAACGCCGGATGCGCAAGATCGGTGGCTTGTGCCCCGAGGGTCAGTTCGATCAGCGAGGTGACATCGATCTCGCGGGCGCGATTGCCGCGATTGGCGACCGACACGCGCCGCACCTCGGCATCGTCTTCGGGTGAAATCAGCACCTCGGTCGTTGTCGCCAGCACGCCATCGCGGCGGTGGAAATCCGCCCGGCCCTCGGTGAAGGTCGCGGTATATTGCGTCGGCTGCGCGCCCAGCGGTGCCGATGTCGCCGACCAGGATTCGCCGCTCAGGCGGTCGGTGACATACAGCCAAGCGCCATGCCCCTCGACGACCGGATCCTCGCGCCAGCGGTTGATCGCCAGCCCCTTCCAGCGGCTGTAGCCGGCGCCGCCGCTGGTCAGCAGCACCGCATAGCGGCCGTTCGACAGCAGGTGGACCGGGTGCCCGCCTTCGGTGCGGGCGCCATAGGTGCGCACTGCGCCAGCCTCGGCGGGGCGATCGGTGGCGGCCAGCGTCGCTTCCTCGGCGCGCGGGTTGAAGGTGCCGACGCCGCGCGGCGGGCGTTCGTGGAGCAGCAGCGCCGTCGCGCGGATGATCGGTTCGGCGTGGAAGGCGTCGCGCAGCTTGCCGCCATCCAGCACATTGGCGATGGCGAGCAGCGCCATCCCCTGGTGATGCGCCATATAGGTCTTCACGACGGCGCTGCGCTGGCCATCGGGCACGCGACCGGGCGTAAAGTCGATCGATTCGTAGAAGCCGTATTCGCCGCGCCCGCCGATCGCCGCCAGGTCGGCGAAGTTGTCGAGCGCCGCGCGTGCATCGACCATGGTGGCAAGCCCGGTGGCATAGGGTGCGATGACGAGGTTTTCCGACAGGCCGCGCTTCAGCCCCAGCCCCGGCACGCCGAAGTTGGAATATTGGTAGGTCATTTCGCGGTCGCGGCCATTGTACGCCGATTCCGAAATCCCCCAGGGCACGCCGGCCTCGCGGGCATAGTCGCGCTGGCGCTGGACGACGAGGCGGTTCGAGGTTTCGAGCAGGCTGCCATCGGGGGCGCGCATCAGCAGCGACGGCATCAGATATTCGAACATCGACCCTGACCAGGAAATCAGCACCGATGAACCGCCGACCGCGGTAGCGCTGCGCCCCAGCCGGAACCAGTGTTTCGCCGGAACATCGCCTTTGGCGATCGCGAACAGGCTGGCCAGCCGCGCTTCGGAGGC
>JANOCM010000352.1:0-3785 GCA_031412175.1 Alphaproteobacteria bacterium | reverse complement strand
GGACCCCATTTTGTCAGCGTGCCGCCGTTACCGCTTCCAGCACTGGTTGTAGCCGCTGGCAAACGCCTGTTCGTTGCGGTTATCATATTGGTTTTCGTGGGTGGTATAGTCGCGTGTCCCGCCGCTGCGGCCGTCGTTGCGGCCAGCGGCGCAGCCTTTTTCATGATAGCGGGCGTAGTCGTCGCCACTGCCCGATTTGTTCTTCGATGCCGCCGCGGCGATCGCGATGGCGCCGACGATGGCGCCGAGCGCGATCGCGGTCTTGGCGCCGTCGTTGTTCGATCGGCGTTCCTGGCCGTAATAATAGTCGTTGCTTTGGTGGTAGTTATAGCCGCCATAGCCGCCCGAGCTGAATTCGGCGCGGCAGCCGCCGCTGACCCAGACGCCGTTGCGATCATAGCCCCAGGTGTCGCCCTGGTAACAGCCGCTGCTGCTCAACTGGGTCGACAGGGTGACGCCGCCGCGGGTGTTGATCGGGCAGTAACGTTCGCGGCCATTGTCGGATTCGCAGCGCACGGTTTCGGCCAATGCCGGGCCGGCAGCGGCGAGGGTGAGCGCCGTGGCGACGGCCAGGCTGACGGATTTCATGATCATGGCAGCATCCCCTCTCAGAACAGCTTCGACGGCCGCACGACATTGCGCCATTCGGCGGGCGTCAACGCGCCGTCCTTGTTGGCGTCGCCATCGTCGAAATGCTTGCGCAACGCGGCGTTGAAGGTGCCAAGGTCGATATCATTGACCTCCTTCGGGCCCTTCGGGCCCGCGAGCGCCTGCAGTTCGGCGGCCTGCAATATGCCGTCGCCATTGGTATCGACCTTGCCGAACAATCGCATGGCGCGGTTGCGATATTCTTCCCAGCTGACCAGCAGGTCGGCGTCGCGGTCGGCATAGGCAAAGGCGATGCGCGACGCGGTATCACCCGCCGGTGCCAGCGCACTGGCATTGTCGGCCATCGGATCGACGGGCGCGGCGGGCTTTGGTGCAGCGGCGACGGGCCCCGCCCCGGCGATCAACAGCGCAAACGCGCCCAGCAAGAGTCTGCGCATCTCGTCCCCAATCTGCCCCGCCGGCTTGGCCATTTCCCGGCGCCGGGGCTGTTAAGGTGTTGCGCTGGAGCGATCGTTTCGCAAGCATAAACTTATCAGGTGCGGGTCGCCCCGTCTGGCCCGGACCGGCCTTCCCCGATTGACGTTCACGCGGGAATCATCGACGGCGCGATCACCGCTTTCGCCCGCAAAAGAGGAGGTTCGCCATGCCCACCGGTTCCTGCCTTTGCGGCACTATCACCTTTACCGTCACCGGCGACCTGCCACCGCCCGATGCCTGCCATTGCAGCCAGTGCCGCAAGCAATCGGGGCATTATTGGGCCTCCACCGACGTGCCGCGCGACGCCCTCAGCATCAGCGGCGCCGACCGGCTGACCTGGTTTCAGTCTTCAGAGACGGTCCGCCGCGGCTTCTGCGCCACCTGCGGATCATTCCTGTTCTGGGATCCGCCGGGCCGCGCCAGCATCGCCGTCGCGATGGGGGCGTTCGATGCACCGACCGGCACGCATCTGCACACCCATATCTTCGTCGCCGACAAGGGCGATTATTACGAGATCGCCGACGGCCTGCCGCAGACCGCGCGATAGGTGCCGGTTGGTCGGTTGATGCTATTCACTGATGCGCCGCGGCGCTTCGCGCATCGCCATTTCGATGATGCCTTCAAGGCGGATCAACCGTTCGCGGGTGTCGGCCTCACGCGCCTGGAGGGCCCTGACCTCGGCGCTCAATTCGGTGACGCGATATTCGAGTGTCATCACCTGCCGGATCGCCGACATGGCATCGGTAAAGACACTCACGCCGCGAAATCGCGCAGCCGCGCCAGGTCGAGCACCGGCTTGCCGGCCAGTTCGGCCATCACCTTGGCCTTGAACCTGGCATCGCGATCGGGATCATTCGCCTCGCGCATGCCGGCGATCGTGGCATCGAGCGTCGTCGCCATCCGGCCGATCGACGCGACGACTTCCTGCGTTGCCGCCGCCAGCATCGCCGATTCCTCGGGGGTGAAATCGGGGTCATAGACCGCTGCCGCCCGGCGCAGATATTCGGCGGTGCTGATTCCGGCCTTCTTGGCTTCCGCCGTCCAACGCGCCTTTTCGGCCGTGTCGACGACGAGGATCATGCGGGCGGTGCTGGCCATCGGTCACTCCTGACGATATGCCGGCATATATATAACCATGTGGTTTGTACGGCAAGATCAGTCCTTGGCGCGCTCGACATAGCTCGAATCTTCGGTGTTGATGACGATGCGCGTGCCGACATCGATGTGCGGCGGCACCATCACACGGGCACCGCTTTCGACTGTCGCGGGCTTGTAGCTCGATGATGCGGTCTGGCCCTTGACCACCGGCTCCGTCGCGATGATCGCCATGGTAACGCGCGGCGGCAGGGTGATCGACACCGGCTTGCCTTCGAACATCAGCAGCGCGCATTCGGCGTTTTCCTGCAGGAATTCCGCCGCTTCGCCGATCATCAGGGTCGGCACGATGATCTGTTCGTAATTCTCGTTGTTGATGAAGATGAAATTGTCGCCGTCGTGGTAAAGGTAGTTGTGGCTGACCTCCTCGACGAACGCGCGCTCCAGGCCTTCGCCGGTCTTGACGGTGATCTGGGTTTTCACGCCATCGGAGATGCGGCGCATTTCAACCGTCGTCGTCGGCGTGCCCTTGCCGGGGCGGAAGGTATCGGCCTTGAGGACGACGTAGAGTTGGCCATCGTCATGTTCGATGACATTGCCCTTGCGGACGTTGCTGGCGATGACCTTGACCATGATTTAGCCCCTTGCGCCGGGGGTTCCCCCCGCTGAACTTGCGCTCCTAGCGACGAAGCGACCAAAGGCCAAGTTTCTCGTTATCCGAAGGCGTATCGATGACCCCCTATTGGCACCGCGACCGGCACACCGACCGGCGCCCGCTGCTGCTGGCACGCGGCCGTGTGAAGGCAGCGTTGCGCGGCTGGTTCGCCGACCAAGGCTTTACCGAGGTCGAATGCGGCGCCATCCAGCGCTCGCCGGGCAACGAGACGCACCTCCACGCCTTTGCCTGCACCTGGCAGCCGGAGGGCGGCGAGGCGGCGACACGCTATCTCCACACGTCGCCCGAATTCGCCGCCAAGAAACTGCTCGCGGCCGGCGAGACCCGCATCGTCGATTTCGCCCGGGTGTGGCGCAACCGCGAATCCGGCCCGCTGCACGCGCCCGAATTCACGATGATCGAATGGTATCGGACGGATGCGCCGTGGACCGATGTGATGGCGGATGCGGTCGAACTGTGCCGCACGGCACTCGGCGCGGCGGAACGCGAGCGGCTGACGTGGCGCGACCGCGCGTGCGATCCCTTCGCCGAAGCCGAACGGCTGACCTTGTGCGACGCCTTCGATCGCTACGCCGGGCTACGGCTGGAGGCATTGCTCGATGATCGAGACGCGCTTGCCGCGGCCACCGCATCGCTCGGCATCACGGTCGCGGCCGATGACAATTGGTCCGACCTGTTCAGCAAGATCATCGTGACGCGGATCGAGCCGAAGCTTGGCCAGGGCCGGCTGACCCTGTTGTGCGAATATCCGATTGCCGAGGCAGCGCTGGCGCGCCCCTGCCCCGGCGACCCGCGCTTTGCCGAACGCTTCGAAATGTACGCCTGCGGCGTCGAGCTCGCCAATGGCTTTGGCGAGCTGACCGACGCCGCCGAGCAGCGCCGGCGCTTCGTTGCCGACATGGACGAAAAGGCGCGGCTGTACGGTGAA
>JANOCM010000351.1:0-8922 GCA_031412175.1 Alphaproteobacteria bacterium | reverse complement strand
CCAGCGTCGTTGCCGAAGCCAATGGCGGCGATCATACGCCCGTCGTCCAGCTGCATCACCGCAATGGCATGATCCTGTTCATCGCTACGGAAGTGATGTTCTTCGTCGCCTGGATCTGGGCCTATTTCAGCGCGGCGCTTTACCCGAGGGCGGAAGGCACCGCCGCCGCAGTCTGGCCACCGCAGGGCATCGAAGTGCTCGACCCCTTTGTCTTCCCGCTAATGAACACGCTGATCCTACTGCTGTCGGGCACCACTGTCACCTGGGCGCACCACGCGCTGATCCATGGTGATCGCAAGGGGCTGAAGCAGGGCCTGTGGCTGACGATCGGCCTTGGTTTCATCTTCAGCTGCATCCAGGCGTTCGAATATTATCACGCCGAGTTCGGCATCGCCGGCAATATCTATGGTGCCACCTTCTTCATGGCGACGGGGTTCCACGGCTTCCACGTCATCATCGGCACCATCTTTCTCGCCGTCTGCCTGGCGCGGGTCTACAAGGGCGACTTCACGCCCCGCCACCATTTCGGTTTCGAGGCGGCGGCCTGGTATTGGCATTTCGTCGATGTCGTCTGGCTGTTCCTGTTCATCTCCATCTATGTCTGGGGATCGAAGTTCGGCGCTGCCGTCGTTCACAACGCCTTTGGTTGACAGCCCGCCCGCCGCGGCGACCCCGGCGCCGCTGCAGGTGGCGCTGACCGGCTGCTGTCCGCGCTGTGGCAGGGGCCGGTTGTTCGCCGGCCTGATCGGCTTTGCGCCGCGCTGCACCGCTTGCGGCCTCGACTATCTGGCCTTCAACGTCGGTGACGGTGCGGCAAGTTTCCTGATCCTGATCATCGGCGCCATCGTCACCGGGCTGGCGATGTGGCTGGAACTCAGCGTCTCGCCGCCCTGGTATGTTCATGCCGCGCTGTGGCTGCCGCTCACCCTCATCCTGACGCTGGCGCTGCTGCGGTTCAGCAAGGGGCTTTTGGTGGCGCTGGAGTTCCGTCACGAGGCGCGCCAGGGCCGGTTGTGAAGCGCGGTCTGTGGCTTCCGACGCTGGTGGTGCTGGCCATGCTGGCAGTGCTAGTGCGCCTCGGCGTCTGGCAGCTGGAGCGCCGCACCTGGAAGCACGCGTTGATCGCCGAGCTGCAGGCGGCGCCCCGCCAGCCGTTGCTGACACCGCAGGATTTCTATCAGGCGATGATCGGCAAGCAGAGCGTGCAATATCGCCGTGCCGAGCTGCCGTGCCGGCCCGGCGATGTGCTGCCCTATGACGTCAGGGGCGGCAGCAACCTGAACGATGAATCGGGCTATCTGGTCTTGGTGTCGTGCCGGCCCAATCGCAAGCCGCCCGAAATCGTCGTGGTGGCGGGGTGGTCGAAGCGTGCGGATGCGGTGGCGATGACGCTGCATGTCGATACCCAGTTTCGCGGCCTGATTATCGAACACCCCTATGGCAAGGCGCCCGACCGGCCGCAGTTCATGCTGATTCCCGATACCGCCGTGGCGCCGTTGCAGCGCTCGCGGCTGCCGGAACCGGACAGCCTGCCCGACAATCACCTGTCCTATGCCGGGCAATGGTTCGGCCTCGCCGCGGCGCTGGCAGCGATCTACGCCATCTGGCTGCGGCGTCGGCTGCGCGGGGAAACGGTTGCCGCCGGCCCTGTGCCAAAGTAATCGCAGTTTCTTATGCGTTACATTTCCACTCGCGGCGCTGCGCCGGTCCTCGATTTCGAAGCGGTGACGCTTGCCGGGCTCGCCAGCGACGGCGGGCTTTACGTTCCCGAAACCTGGCCGCGCTTTGGCAAGACGGCGATCGCCGCGATGGCCGGGCTTTCCTATGTAGAAACTGCCGTGCGCGTTTGCGCGCCGTTCGTCGGCCCGGCGATGGCGGAGGCCGAGCTTCGCGACCTGCTGACGCGCGCCTATGCCGGCTTCGAACATGCCGCCGTCACGCCGCTCGTCCAGCTCGACCAGCGCCACTGGCTGCTCGAACTGTTCCATGGGCCAACGCTGGCCTTCAAGGACGTCGCGATGCAGGCGCTCGGGCTGTTCTTCGAGGCGTTCCTGGCGCGATCGGGCAAGCATGTGACGATCGTCGGCGCGACCTCAGGTGATACCGGGTCGGCGGCGATCAACGCCCTGGCCGGGCGCGACGGCGTCGAAGTGTTCATGCTCCACCCCAAGGGCCGGGTGTCGGACGTGCAGCGCCGCCAGATGACGACGGTGCTGGCGCCCAACATCCACAACATCGCCATTGAGGGCAATTTCGACGATGCCCAGGCGTTGGTGAAGGCGATGTTCAACGATCGCGATTTCGCCACGCGGTTTTCGCTGTCGGCGGTCAATTCGATCAACTGGGCACGGATCATGCTGCAGGTGGTCTATTATTTCTATACTGCCGTGCGGCTCGGCGCGCCCGAAACCCGGGTCAGTTTCTCGGTGCCGACGGGCAATTTCGGCGATGTCTTTGCCGGCTATGTCGCGCGCCAGATGGGGCTGCCGATCGACCGGCTGATCGTCGCCACCAACGAGAATGATATCCTGCACCGGGCGCTGACACTGGGCGATTATTCGGCCGGCACGGTCAAGCCGACCGCCTCGCCGTCGATGGATATCCAGGTCAGCAGCAATTTCGAACGGCTGATCTTCGATCTCGCCGGGCGCGACGGTAGCGCGACCGCGGCGATGATGCGCGGATTCGAAGCCAACAAGACTCTCTCGATCTCGGCCGGGCAGCGCGCCGGCGCCGCGTTGGCGTTCGACAGCGCGCGGATCGATTCGGATACGATGGCGCAGACGCTGCGCTGGGCGCAGGACAAATGTGGCGAGATCATCGATCCGCACACCGCCATCGGCCTGGCGGCGGCGCGCGCCAGCGGCGCCCCGGCGCCGGTGGTCACGCTCGCGACCGCGCATCCGGCGAAATTCCCCGACGCCGTCGAGCGCGCCTGTGGGCTGCGGCCGTCGCTGCCGGCGCGCGTGCAAGGGCTGTTCGATCGCGAGGAACGCTATGTGACCTTGCCGGCTGAGCTGGGGGCGATCGAGGCCTATGTTGCCGAACTTGCACGGCCGGCGGCGGCAGCGGCATGAAGACGCCAACGATCGGCCACACGCGCCACGGCCTGCGCGTCGCCACTTGCGAGACGCCGGGGGTCGAAACCGTCGCGGTCGCCATCCATGCCGAAACCGGCGCGCGCTTTGAACGCGCCGAGGACAATGGCCTCGCCCATTTGTTCGAGCACATGGTCTTCAAGGGCACGGCCACCCGGTCGGCGCGCGCCATCGCCGAACAGGTCGAGGATGTCGGCGGCAGCCTCAACGCCTGGACGTCGCGCGACACCACGGTATTCCACGCGCGGCTGCTGGCGCGCGACCTGCCGCTCGGCATCGACATCATCGCCGATCTGGTCACCGCGCCGCGTTTCGACGACGAGGATCTGGCCCGCGAGAAGGATGTCGTGCTGCAGGAACTCGGCGAGGCGCGCGATACCCCTGACGACATCGTCTTCGATCATCTGCAGGAAGCGGCGTTTCCGGGCCAGGGCCTCGGCCGCTCGATCCTCGGCAGCGAGGACAGCCTGGCGCGGCTGACAGCCGATGATCTGCGCGGCTGGCTGGCGGCGCATTTTGGCAATGATCGGCTGACGCTGGTGGTGGCAGGCAAGCTGCAGCATGACGAGGTGATGCGGCTCGCCGAGACGGCCTTCCCCAATGGCGGCGGCGGCCCGCAGCCAGTGCCCGAGGTGGCGCAATTCGCCCCCGGGCAGTTCGCCGATCCGCGCAAGTTCGAACAGGCGCAACTGACTGCAGGCTACCCGGCGCCGGGCCATTATGACCCCGGCCATGATGCGGCGGCGCTGTTCACGCTGGCTGCGGGCGGCGGCATGTCGTCACGATTGTTCCAGGAAGTGCGCGAGGCGCGCGGCCTCGCCTATTCGATCAGCGCGGCGACGACACCCTATGCCGATGCCGGGCTGATGAGCGTCCATGCCGCGACGGCGCGCAAGGATGCGGCGCGGGCGCGTGACCTCATCGACCGGGTGCTAGCCGAAACCGCGGCGACGCTCGACGAAGCCGAGCTCGCGCGCGCCAAGGCGCAGGCGATCGCGTCGTTGCTGATGGCGCTCGAAAGCCCGCAGGGGCAGGGCGATTATCTGGCGCGGCAGTTGCTGGTGCATCGCCGCTGGGTGCCGGCCGCCGAAGTGGTGACGCGCATCGAGGCAGTGACCGTCGATGCGGCGCGCGCCGCGGGCCGTGCCATGCTCGCCCATGCGCCGGCAAGGGCGGAAATCGGCGCGGTGGTCAAGACAACGAAGAAGGCGGCGTGACCCGTCTCGAGATTCTCGTCACCGAGCCCTGGGACGATTATGCGCTGCTGGATTCGGGCAACGGCCGCAAATTCGAACGCTATGGCCCCTATCGCTTCATCCGGCCCGAGGCGCAGGCGCTGTGGCAGCCGCAAAGCGCCGAATGGAAGGCCGATGGCGAATTCACCGGCGGCCGCGACGATGAAGGCGGCGGCCGCTGGGATCTCGAATATCATGTTCCCGAACGCTGGACCCTGGCGCGCGGCGCGGTGCGGTTCCACGCCACCAACACGCCGTTCCGGCACCTTGGGTTCTTCCCCGACATGGGAGCGCAGTGGGACTGGATGCGGGTGCGGACGGTGCCGGGCGCCCGCGTCCTCAACATGTTCGGCTACACCGGCGTCGGCAGCCTCATCGCGGCGGAAGCCGGTGCGACGGTGACGCATGTCGATGCCAGCAAGAAGGCGGTGGCTTCGGCGCGTGACAATGCCGCGCTGTCGGGGCTCGGCGATGCGCCCGTGCGCTGGCTGACCGACGATGCGCTGAAATTCATGCGGCGCGAGGTCCGCCGAGGCAGCAAATATGATGGCATATTGCTCGATCCGCCGAAATATGGCCGTGGCCCCGATGGCGAGATCTGGTCGCTGGAGCGCGACCTGCCCGAACTGATGCAGCTGGCGCGGCAATTGCTCAGCGACAATGCGGCGTTCCTGGTGCTGACCGTCTACGCCATCCGCATGTCGGCGCTCGCCATCCATGCGCTGATGGACGAGACCATGGCCGGCGCCGGCGGCACCATCGCCAGCGGTGACATGGCGATCCGCGAGGACGGCCGCGGGCTGCTGCTGCCGACGGCGATCTTCAGCCGCTGGAGTGCCAGCTAGGGTTTTCGCCGGAAGGCCCAGACCAGCGCCGCGACGCTGGTCACGAAGGTGGCAAAACCGACAAGCAGGGATTGATCGAGAATAAGCATAAGCGACTCCAATGCCGCAATTGTTCCTCTTTTGTTCCGTGTAGGACAGAGCCCATGCGACGAACCGTGAGCCAAGATGTCGCAGCCGGGCGCGGCGCGCGTGGCGCCACGCCCGGAGCCGGTCAGTAGGTTTTCAGCACCGCGTCGATTTCGGCACCTTTCGCGGTTTTCAGCGCGGCGCACTGCCCGATGCGTTCCTTGGCCTGCGACAGTTCAAGTTCGCCACCGCCGATCGCCTTGAGCTTGGGCCGCACCATCGCTTCCACCTTGGCAACGTCAGCCGTAGCGCAATAGCCGCTGTACAGGTTGACGATGCCGCTGCGCGCAAAGCCGGGGAAGCTTTCCATCAGCCGCGGGAAATTGGCGTTGATGAAGGCAATCGTGGCATTGCGTGCGCCGGGCTGGCTGCCCAGCACGCTGACCGTCCGCACGGTTTCGAGCGACTGTACGCCGGGCGCCAGCATCAGCCGCTGGGCAGCAGCGACCGAATCAGGCGAATCACCATAACCGAGGGCAACGCTGATCTGGCTGCGCAGCAACGGATCGTCGGACGCTAGCATGCGCGACGACAGGGCTTCCATGAACGCCACCCCGCCGTCCTGCACCGCAACCGACAGCGCAACCTGGCGATAGCTGGGCTCGATCGCGGCCGCGTCGCCTGCCAGGAACGCCTTGACGGCGCCTGTCAGCTTGGCCCTGACCGCCAGGTCGCGCGCTTCCAACGCCACCAGCGCTACCAGCGAGGTGCGTAGCATCTGCTGCTGCATGGGGTCGGCCTTGTGGGCATCGCGGCGCGGATCGAAGCCCAATGTCGCCAGCCGCGGGCCATAGATCGCCGCCATCATGCGCCGATACTGCACCGTCTGCGCCGGCGTCAGCAGCGTGTCGCCAAGCTCCTTGAGGCGATAGCCCAGCGCGATGGCAGCGAGGCGTTCCGGGTTGCCGGCCAGCGCCTTGGCGCCGCGCGCCACCGTGTCGAAACCGGTCTTGCCCGAGGCAAAATCGGCCCACAGGCTGTCGGCAACGGCCATCGCGTCGCGCGCCGGCAGGGTCGGCGCAGCAGTGATCAGCGCATTCCAGCCGCCAGCGGGGGAAAAACGATAATAGCCGGCACCACCGGCATTGGGCATCAGCGCCAGTTCGGTGCCGATCAGCGCCGCCAAGGTCGCATCGGCCTTGTCGAACAGCGTGCAGTTGCGCCCCTCGCCGCGCGACAGGCACATCGGGATCGACCAGGTCCGCAGCCGGCGATCGGTGGCGATTCCCAATGGCACATAGCGCGACTGGTGGAGGGTGATGGCCTTTTCGCCATCGCCGACCGTCACCACCGGCACGCCGGTCTGGTCGGTGAAGGTCCGCAGCGCCGGCACCAGCCGGGCATCGCCGGCCGCCTCACCGACCGATGCAAAGAAATCCTCGGCGGTCGCATTGCCATAGGCGTGGCGCTGCATGTGCAACTGCACACCCTTGCGGAATTTCTCGGGGCCGACAAAGGCCTCGAACATCGAAACCACCTGGGCACCCTTTTGGTAGGTGATCCCGTCGAAGGCGCTGGTGATCTGGTCGTTGCGGGTGATCATCTGGCGGATCGGGCGGCCGCGGCCGAGCGAATCGGTGTCCATGGCGCCAAAGGCATCGTCGAGCTCGGTAACGCCGATGCCGAGATCGGGGCGCCACAGGTCGCCGGTCTTCTTGCCCATCCATTCGGCGAAGCTCTCGTTGAGCCAGATGTCGGTCCACCACGTCGGCGTCACCAGGTCGCCGAACCATTGGTGCGCCATTTCGTGCGCTGACACCTCGCCGAAACTGCGCAGCTGGCTCGGTGGCGCATCATTGTCGAGCAGGATCAGGTCGTCGGAATAGATGATCAGACCGGCGTTCTCCATCGCGCCGCCCTGGATCGGCGAGGCGAGGGCATCGAGCTTTTCATACGGGTAGGGGATACCGAAATAGTCTTCGAGCAGCGCCAGCAGCTTGGGCGTCTCGCGCGCTGTGATCTGCATCCGCGGCGCCTGACCCTTGGTGGCGATGACGCGGAATTCCAGCGGCGTCTTGCGCACGGCGTTGGGGGGCACGCTGGTCGTGACCACATCGAACGGCCCGACTCCGACGGCAACGAGATAGGTCGGCAGTGGCTTGGTCGGCGCAAAGCGGTGGACGGTCATCGCCCCTTGCGGCGTCGCCGACACCTCGGGCGCGTTGGCAAACGCCTTGGCGCTGCTCGGCACGGTCAATGTCACGGTAATCGGCGTCTTGAAGCCGGGTTCGTCGAAGCCCGGGAACATCCGGCGCGCGTCGATCGGCTCCATCTGGGTCCAGGCATACCAGTCGTCGCCGACCTTGCCGTGGAACAGGCCTTCGGCGCCGGTGCGGAAACCGGCGGCATAGTCGAACTTGAAGGTCACCTTGCCGGCCGGCAGCGGCCCGGCGAGATCGAGCCGCGCGACACCCGATGCATCGACCTGCGTGTAGCGCGCGGCGACGGTCTTGCCGCCGGCTGTGACGCTGGCCCGGGCGACCTGGAGACCGTTGCCGTGGAGGAACACGACCGCCGTCGGCCGCGCGAAGGTCGCATCGATCTCGGTATGGCCGCTAAAGCCGGGCTTGGCGGGATCGACGGTCAGGTCGAGCCGATAGGCGGTCGGCGTCACGCCCGCGGGCAACCGGCCGAGCGGCGGTGCCGGGGCGGCAGCTATGGCCAGCATGGCCGAGGTGGCAAGAAACACGGACGCCAGGAATTTCATGGAAGGAAGCAGCCTTTGCCGGGAAAGACTGCAACTTGCCGCGTGCGTGATGCCGGGACAAGGGCATCACATCAGCCTGAGGGAAAGACTGTCACCCCGGCGTAGGCCGGGGCCCATGAATGCCCAGTCCTGTTAGATCGGGAACCGCGCGGGTCATCCCAGTCTTCACTGGGATGGCGATTATTCTGTGGCAGCGAAGTTGGTGGTTTATGGGCCCCGGCCTACGTCTTTGTGACCGTTGCAGCGGCGTTTGAGCGATCAGTCCCTAAAGAATGAACTTCGACAGGTCGGTATCGCGGGCGATGGCGCCGAGCTCGCGTTCGACATAGGCCGCATCGATGGTCACCGCATCGCCGGCGCGTTCGCTGGCGTCGAAGCTCAGCGATTCGAGCAGCTTTTCCATCACCGTCTGCAACCGCCGCGCGCCGATGTTCTCGACCGCGTCATTAACCTGCGCCGCGGTCCGCGCGATGGCGTCGATGCCGTCGCTGGTCAGGGTCAGCGTCACCCCCTCGGTGCCGAGCAGCGCCGTATACTGGCGGATCAGCGAAGCCTCGGTATCGGTCAGGATGCGGCGGAAATCCTCGTATGTCAGGCCCTTCAGCTCGACGCGGATCGGCAGGCGGCCCTGCAGCTCGGGCAGCAGGTCGCTGGGTTTCGAGACATGGAAGGCGCCCGACGCGATGAACAGGATATGGTCGGTCTTCACCGGGCCGTATTTGGTCGCCACGGTGGTGCCTTCGATCAGCGGCAGCAGGTCGCGCTGCACGCCTTCGCGGCTGACCGAGCCGCCGCGAACGTCGCTGACGGCGATCTTGTCGATCTCGTCGAGGAACACGATGCCATTGGCCTCTGCACTGCGCACCGCCTCGCGGGCGATATCGTCATCGTCGAGGCGCTTGTCCGATTCC
>JANOCM010000350.1:0-3296 GCA_031412175.1 Alphaproteobacteria bacterium | reverse complement strand
TCGTTGACCAGTGCTGCACCGGCATCGATCGCATCGCCCATCACCGCCGCCTTGCGCGTGTCGATGCTCCAGGTCAGCCCGGCCAGCCCCGGCAGCACGGCGGCGAGGCGCGCGCGCTCGGTCGCCAGATCGACGACCGGTGCGCGCGGCCGCGTCGATTCGGCGCCGACATCGATGATATCTGCCCCCGCTGCCGACATCGCCGCCGCCGCCGCGACCGCGACATCGGGCGCAGCATGGCGGCCGCCATCCGAAAAACTGTCGGGCGTGACGTTGAGGATGCCCATTACCGCCGTACGATCCTGCGGCAGACCGGCAATCGCGGCGCGCGGCGCGGTCAGCCGCGCCAGCACATCGGTGTCGATCCTGTCCGCGTCGACAACCCGCGACGGCAACCCGCGCGCCAGCACCTCGACACGCGCAAAGCGCACCGGGCCGCCGGCCAGCGGCAGCCCGTCGCCGAGCGCCACCGGCCGGTAATAGCGCGTTACCAGACCTTCACCCGCTCGGCCGGTGCCAGATAATAGGCTTCACCTGGCTTGGCATCGAACGCCGCATACCAGCTGTCGAGGTTGCGCACGACATAGGGGCGATAATGCCCCGGCGTGTGCGGATCGGTGGTCAGCCCGCGCAGCAGCGCCGCATCGCGATACTTCTGCCGCCAGATCTGGGTGGCGCCGAAGAAAAAGCGCTGGTCGGCGGTGTAGCCGTCGATGACGCTGCCCTTCGATGTACCCAATGAACGCTTATAGGCATCATAGGCGACGGTAATACCGGCGAGATCGGCCATGTTTTCGCCCAAGGTCAGCTCGCCGTTCACATGCGTACCCTTCAGCGGTTCATAAGCGGCGTATTGCTTGACGACCTTGTCGGTCAGCGCGGTGAAGCGCTTGACGTCCTCCGGCGTCCACCAGTCGGCGAGCTTGCCTTCCTTGTCGAACTTGCGGCCCTGATCGTCGAAATGGTGGCTGATTTCATGGCCGATGACCATGCCGATACCGCCATAGTTGACCGCCGGGTCGGCGTTGGGATCGAAGAACGGCGGCTGCAGGATCGCCGCCGGGAACACGATCTCGTTCCACAGCGGGTTGGCATAGGCGTTCACCGTCATCGGTGTCATGCCCCATTCGCTGCGATCGATCGGCTTGCCGACCTTGTCGAGCTGGCGCTGATATTCATAGCGCGATGACCGCATCGCGTTGCCCAGCGCATCGCCGCGCACGACCTCCAGCGCCGAATAATCGCGCCATTTGTCGGGATAGCCGATCTTGGGGGTGAACGCCGCCAGCTTGGCTCGCGCCTGCACCTTGGTCTTGGGGTCCATCCAGGTCAGGTTGGCAAGCCGGTCGTCCATCGCGAGGATGATGTTCTTGACCAGTTCATCGGCCTTGGCCTTCGACGCCGGCGGGAAGTATTTTTCGACATAAAGCTTGCCGACCGCTTCGCCGAGCGCCCCCGAAGTGTTGTCGACCGCCCGCTTCCAGCGCGGCTGGTTCTGCGGCTGGCCGTTGAGCACCGTGCCATTGAAGGCAAAGCTGGCATCGACGAACGCCTTCGAAAGATAGGGCGCGGCGGCGCGCAGCGTCTGGAACTGCAAATAGGCTTTCCACGTGTCGAGCGACTCGCTGGCGATCAGCTTGCCGGCGCCGGCGATGGCGCTCGGGTTGGCGACGATCAACTCGGGCTGCGCCGACAGGCCGGCGGCCTCGATCAGCGGCGCCCAGGCGACGCCCGGATAGGCGGCGGTGACACCGGTGGCGGCGACGGGGTTGTACAGCTTGTCGACCTGGCGCTGCTCGACCTGGGTCCAGTGCGCCGTGGCGATCTTCTTTTCGAGGTCATAGATCGCCTGCGCCTTGGCGGGCGCGTCGGCAATGCCGGCGAGCGTCAGCATTTGCGCGATGTACGGCACATACTTGGCGCGCACCTCGGCAAAGCGCGGGTTCTTGTCGTCGAGGTAATAGTCCCGATCCGGGAGCCCGAGACCGCCCTGGCCGACATAAGCCGCCATGACGGTGGGATCTTTCAGATTGGGCTGGACACCGACGCCGATCGGCGTGTCGATGCCGTTGCGGCTCGCCTCGCCGATATAGCGTGCGACGCCGGTCTTGTCCTTGATCGCGGCGATGGCATCGATCGCCGGCCTGATCGGCGCGGCGCCCTTGGCCTCGATCGACGCCTCGTCCATGAAGCTGGCGTACCAGTCGCCGACCTTTTGCGCTTCGCTGCCCTTGGGCGCGGTCTTGGCGCCCTCGGCGGCACCTTCGATGATGGCGCGGGTGCGCTCCTGGCTCAGGTCGCGCAGCTTGGTGAACATGCCATAGTTGGACTTGTCGGCCGGAATCTCGAGCTTTTCGATATAGGTGCCGTTGACATGGCGCACCCAGTCGTTGCCCGGCGTGACGCTCTTGTCCATGCCGGCAAGATCGACGCCGAAGCTGCCGAGTTCGGGCTTGCCTGTCGCCGCGGCAGCATCGGCGGCGAACGACGGTGCGGCCGGCATGGCAACGGCCAGCAGCGCCAGCGCGGAGGCGCGCAGAAGGATCGAACGTGTCATGGTGACTCCCCGGAAAAAGCAGTTTCTGGGGCGTGTTATCCACTTAATACGGAAACTGTAAAGACCCTCCGCAAGGCGGCTTCACGCCGCACCGACACTGGCGCGATAGACGGCGCGCTTGGCATCCAATGGCACTAGCTTGCCGGCTTCCTCGGTGTGCCAGAACGTCCAGCCGTTGCAGCTCGGCAGGCCTTGCGCGGCGGCCCCCAACTGGTGGATCGACCCGGTTTTGGCGCCCATGCTGAGCGAGCCATCGGCGCGCACCTCGGCCTGGTGGCGGCGGTGTGGATCGCTGAGCCGCGTGCCGGGGCGGACGAGGCCGGATTCAACGAGACTGCCGAACGGAATCCGCGTTTCGCCGCGCTTGCCTTGGCTGACGGCCATATCGCCGCCAGACAGCGGCAATAGCCCGGCGATGCGCGCCTCGGCCACCTTCACATATTTTTCCTCGCGCTCGATGCCGATGAAATGCCGGCCGAGCAGTTTCGCCACCGCGCCCGTCGTGCCGGTGCCGAAGAACGGATCGACGACGAGGTCGCCCGGCTCGGTGCAGGCGAGCAGCACGCGATAGAGCAGCGCCTCGGGCTTTTGCGTCGGGTGCGCCTTGACGCCATCGGTCTTCAACCGCTCGCCGCCGGTGCAGATCGGGATCAACCAGTCCGACCGCATCTGCAGTTCGTCGTTCATCGCCTTCATGGCGTGATAGTTGAACTTGTACTTGGAATTTTCGGATTTCGAC
>JANOCM010000349.1:0-1903 GCA_031412175.1 Alphaproteobacteria bacterium | reverse complement strand
TCAGCCGCTTCGCCCTCAAAAACGGGGGGTAGGCCAGCGTTCCGATTGCCGCCGCCCGCCGCAGCGGCTAGCCCTGTCGAAACAGCTTTGGGGACCGGCCATGAAGACGCGCATCACCGAATTGTTCGGCATCGAGCATCCAATCATCCAGGGCGGCATGCACTATGTCGGCTTTGCCGAAATGGCCGCAGCCGTGTCGAACGCAGGCGGGTTGGGCATCATCACCGGGCTGACGCAATCGACCCCGGAAAAGCTCGCCGCCGAAATCGCCCGCTGCCACACGATGACCGACAAGCCGTTCGGCGTGAACCTGACTTTCCTGCCCGGCTTCGCCACGCCCGATTATCCCGGCTATATCAAGGCGATCATCGAGGGCGGCGTGAAAATCGTCGAAACCGCCGGCAATAATCCGGTCAAATGGCTGCCGATCCTCAAGGAAAACGGCATCAAGGTCATCCACAAATGCACCTCGGTGCGCCATTCGCTGAAGGCCGAAGCGATCGGCTGCGACGCCGTATCGGTCGATGGCTTCGAATGCGGTGGCCATCCCGGCGAGGATGACGTGCCCAATTTCATCCTGCTGCCGCGCGCCGCCGAGGAGCTGACGATTCCCTTTGTCGCCTCGGGCGGTGTCGCCAATGGCAAGCAGCTCGTCGCCGCGCTGGCGATGGGCGCCGAGGGGGTCAACATGGGCACCCGCTTCATTGCCACCGTCGAGGCACCGGTCCATATCAACGTCAAGAACGCCATCGTGGCGGCGACCGAACTCGACACCCGGCTTGTGATGCGGCCGCTGCGCAACACCGAGCGCGTGCTCAACAATGCCGCCGTCGAGCGCCTGCTGGCGAAGGAAAAGGAACTCGGTGACGCCATCACCATCCAGGACATCCTGCCCGAAGTCGCCGGCGTGTACCCCAAGATCATGACCGACGGCACGATGGAGGCCGGTGCCTGGTCGTGCGGCATGGTTGTCGGGCTGATCCACGACATCCCGACGTGCCAGCAGCTGATCGACGGCATCATGGCGGAAGCGCATGCCATCATCAGCGACCGCCTGGCACGGTTTGCGGCATGACCGATCTGCTTTACGCCGTCGACGAAGCGGTCGCGACGATCACCTTCAACCGGCCAGACAAGCTCAACGCGCTGACTCCCGAGATGCTCAGCGGCGTCTTCCGCCATGTCGCCGAAGCCGCTGCCGACCCGGCGGTGCGGGTGATAGTGCTGACCGGCGCCGGCCGCGGCTTTTCGGCAGGGCTCGACCTCGGCCTGATCGGCAGTGGCGCCAGCGGCTCCGTCACCACCGATCCCGGCATCGATCCGCAATGGGGTGACGATATCGGGCCCGAGATGAAGCGCTTTTTCGCCGGCGGCTGGAACACGCTGATCACCTGCCGCAAGCCGACCATTGCCGCGATCAACGGCCCGGCGTTCGGCTGGGGCTTCATCCTCGCGCTGCATTGCGACATCCGCTTTGCGGCGAAATCGGCACTGCTCAACGCCACCTTTGCCCGCATCGGCGTGCCGGGCGAAAAGGGTTCGGCGTGGCTGCTGGCGCGGCTGGTCGGGACCGCCCGCGCTGCCGATCTACTCTATACCGCCCGGCGCTTCGACGGTGCGGAGGCAGAACGGCTCGGCATCGTCAACGCGGTCTTCGATGACGAGGCGCTGATGCCGCATGTCACCGAATATGCCCGCAATATCGCGCAGTTTTCGGCGCCGCGCGCCGTCGCTGCGATGAAGGCGCAGATCTGGACGGCGATCGACGACAGCTATGACACCGGCTTTGCCTATGCCGATGTCGAGCAGGAGCTGGCGACCGGCACCGCCGATTTCCGCGAGGCGTTCGGCAGCTATCGCGACAAACGGCTGCCGAAATTCACCGGGAAATAGGCCGCATCGC
>JANOCM010000348.1:0-4854 GCA_031412175.1 Alphaproteobacteria bacterium | reverse complement strand
GTTCGGCCGGTGTCTCCGGCCGCCCCGCCGGCCGGTCTTGCGCCTGTCGGCGCGCTTGGCTACGCCATGCGCGCTCGCGGCGCTACGACCACGGCCGCCACGCCGCGCGCTCCGCCTCCAACCGCGCCAGAACCTCCGCCGAAAGCCCCCGCCCCAGCACCTCCGCCAGCGCCGCCGCCTCCGTCACCGTATCGCCGCCGCCCGCCGCCGCCAGCCGCGCCCAAACCCAGGCCTTGCCGGGATTGCGCGGCACCCCGCGCCCCGCCGCCAACGCCTTGGCCATCGCCAGTTGCGCCGGCGCATAGCCACGGTTGGCGGCGCGCAGCCACCAGGCAACGGCTGTCGCCGGGTCGACATTGCCGCCCTCGCCCCTGGCCGCCATCACGCCGAGCAGTGTTTCGGCAATCGCCGAGCCGCGATCGGCAAGCGGCCGCAGCGCTCGCCGCGCCGCGCGATAATCGGCGGCGGCATAGGCATCGAGGCCCGATTGCAGCGCGGCCCCAGTCGATGCAGGCGCCGACGCCGGCGCCGCAACCGGCACCATCACCATCATCCCCAGGAGCAACCGCAACATGTTTGTCATCGCCGCCGCTTAGCCGATTCCGGTGGCGCGCGTCACCCCGATCGCAGCAGCGCCACCCCGGCGTCGCGTTCGAACAGATAGAGCAGCACCCGCGCCGCCTGGCCGCGCGCGCCATCGAGGCCACCGTCGCGATCGAGCAGCAGCCGCGCATCGTCGCGCGCCATGCCGACGAATTTTGCCGTGCGCTCGGGATCGGCAATGCGGAAGCTGGCTTCGCCCGACTGGCGGTGGCCGAGGATTTCGCCGGCGCCGCGCAGCCGCAGATCCTCCTCGGCGATCCGGAAGCCGTCGTTGGTCTCGCGCATCAGCTTGAGCCTTGCCTTGGCGGTTTCGGACAGGTCGGGGCCGCGCAGCAACAGGCACACCGATCGCCCCTCGCCGCGCCCGACACGGCCGCGCAGCTGGTGGAGCTGCGCCAGGCCGAAGCGTTCCGCCGCCTCGATGATCATCAGCGTCGCATTGGGCACATCGACGCCGACTTCGATGACCGTCGTCGCCACCAGCAGCCCGAGGCGGTTGGCGGAAAACTCCGCCATCACGGCATCCTTCTCGGCAGGCTTCATCCGGCCGTGCACGAGGCCCACTCCGCCGCCGAACCGCGCCCGCAGCATCGTCGCACGCAATTCCGCCGCCGCCTCGTCGCCGGTCTCGCTGCCTTCGACCAGCGGGCACACCCAGTACGCCTGGCCGCCGCCCGACAGATGCCGGCCGAGCGCCTCGACAACCTCGTCCATCCGCTCGACCGCGGTCACCCGCGTCTCGATCGGCTGCCGCCCCGGCGGCAGTTCGTCGATCTGCGAGCCGTCCATTTCGCCATAGTTGGTGAGCGCGAGGGTGCGCGGAATCGGCGTCGCGGTCATCGCGATCAGGTGCGGCGGCGCCTTGGCCTTGGCCGCGAGCAGCAGGCGTTGCGCCACGCCGAAACGATGCTGTTCATCGACGACGACCAGCCCCAGGTCGTCGTAATCGACCGCGTCCTGAAAGATTGCATGGGTGCCGATCAGGATATCGATGCGCCCCATGGCGAGGTCGTCGAGGATGTCGGCGCGGATTTTCCCCTTGTCGCGCCCGGTCAGGATCGCGACCCGCACCGGCAGGCTACCCAGCAGCCTGGTGATAGTCGCATGATGCTGGCGCGCGAGGATTTCGGTCGGCGCGAGGAACGCCGCCTGCGCCCCGGCCTCGACCGCGGTCAGCATCGCCAGCAGCGCGACGAGCGTCTTGCCCGACCCGACATCGCCCTGCACCAGCCGCAGCATCGGCGACGATTGCGCCATGTCGCCGGTGATTTCGGCGAGCACCCGGCTTTGCGCCCCGGTCAGCGACCAGGGCAGCGACGCGACCAGCGGCGCCGTCAACCGCCCGTCGCCGGCGAGCGCCCGGCCTTTGCGCATGCGCGTGTCGCGCCGCACCAGCAGCAGCGCCAGCTGGTTGGCGAGCAGCTCGTCATAGGCGAGGCGGTCCTTGGCCTTGCCCTCCCCTTGCAAGTCATGCGCCGCCGCAAGCGCCGCGCGCCACGGCAGCCATTGGTGGCGTTCGAGCACACTCGGCTCGATCCATTCGGGCAGCTCAGGCGCGCGCTCCAGCGCCAGGCCGACGATCTGGCCCATGCGGCGGTTGGTGACGCCTTCGGTCAGCGGATAGACCGGCTCGCGCAAGGTCGGCCCCATCGCCTCGCCGGGCAGCGCGATTTCCGGGTGGCTGATCTGCAGCGACTGGCCGTAGCGATCGAGCTTGCCGGTGATCCGCCGCTGCTGCTGGATCGGCAGCTTCGACCGTGCCCAGGCCCCCGACTGGCCGAAGAACACCAGGTCGACCCATTGCCCGCCGCTGTCGACGGCGCGGACGCGCAAGGGGCTGCGCGGGCCGCCGCTGTCGTGGCGGACGATGGTGAGCACGACGACGATCGGCCTACCGACGAGCGATTCGTCGATATGCTCGACCTGGACCCGGTCGATCGCCATGACCGGCAGATGGAACACCAGATCGAGCGCGCGGTTGAGCTTCAGCCGCGCCAATTGCCGCACCAGCGCCGCCCCCACCCCCTTGAGCGCGGACGTTTCGGTGAACAACGGGTTGAGGATGGCGGGTCGCATGACTAAGCAGACCCTAGCTGCCGCGCCCCCGCTTTCAAATGGGGTCGTGGCTTTTCCGCATTGGAGCCCCGCGATGGACGCCGCCAACGACCCGCTGTCACACGACCATCGGCTGCGCCGGCTGCGGTTCCGCGCCTGGCACCGCGGCACCCGCGAGGCCGATCTGATGATCGGCGGCTTTGCCGATCGCTACGCTGCCGGCTGGGACGATGCCGAGCTGCGCTGGTTCGAAGCGCTGCTCGACGAACAGGATGTCGATGTCATGGGCTGGGCATTCGGCACCATCGCGGCGCCGGAGGCGTTTCACGGGCCAATGCTCGATGCGTTGAAAAAGCTGGATTATGTTTCGCTCACGATGCGCTGATTCGACCCCTCTCCCCGAACGGGAGAGGGGATAAATGATCGATCTCCGCCGCTTCGTCACCGCCGCGACGCCGCTGACGCTCGCCCGTTGCGCCCCGGGATTCCTGCCGTGGCTGATGGCCGACATCGCCCGCGCCGCGAATGGCCGTGCGGTGTTCATCGCCGCCGACGACACGAGCGCCCGCGCGCTCGCCGATGCCGCCGGCTTTTTCGCGCCCGAAATCGAGGTGCTGACCCTGCCGGCCTGGGATTGCCTGCCCTATGACCGCGCCTCCCCCGGGCTGCGTGTCGCCGCCGAACGCCTCGCCGCGCTGTCGGCGCTCGAACGCCAGCCCAAGGGCGCCCAGTTGCTCGTCACCACCATCAACGCCGTCACCCAGCGCACGCTGCCGCCGGCGCGCATCGCGGCGCTGACGGCGCGGATCGAGGCCGGCACCCGCATCGACCGCGACGCGCTGGCCCGCAAGCTCGCCGCCAATGGCTATGTCCGCACCGATACGGTGGTCGAGGCCGGCGAATATGCCGTGCGCGGCTCGCTGCTCGACCTGATGCCGGCCGGCAGCGACCATGCCCTGCGCCTCGATTTCTTCGGCGACGAGGTCGAGACGCTGCGGAAGTTCGATCCCGCCAGCCAGCGCACATTGGGGGTGGCCGACGGCTTCACCCTGCTGCCGGTCAGCGAAGTCCTCCTCGACGAGGATCGCATCCGTAGCTTCCGTTCGGGCTATCTCGCCCGTTTCGGCGCCACCGCGACCGGCGACCCGCTTTACGAAGCGGTCAGCGACGGCCGGCGGCTGGCGGGCATGGAGCATTGGCTGCCGCTGTTCGAACCCGAACTCGCCACCGTCTTCGACTATCTCGGCGACGGCGCCGTCATCGTCCGCGAGGCCGGGGCCGACAAGGCCGCCGAGGATCGCTTCGCCGCGATCGCCGATTATCACGACAACCGCACCGCGGCGCTGTCGGGCAAGAAGGGCAGCTATCGCCCGCTGCCGCCGCACGCGCTGTACCTCGGCAAGGACGAATGGTCGGCGCTGCTCAAGGCCCGCGCCGTTCACCTCGCCTCGCCCTATGGCGTTCCCGACGGCACCCGCAACACCATCGATTGCGACGCCGATCCGGCGCGTGATTTCGCCCCCGAACGCATCGCCCAGGCCAATGGCGGCCCGCCGGTCTACACCGCCATCAAGACCCACATCGACGACCGCCGCACCGCCGGCGACCGGCTGATCCTCGCCAGTTACTCGAATGGCGCCCGCGAGCGTTTGCGCGGGCTGCTGGCGGACGAGGGCATTACCGGGCTCGGCCTCGCCGACAGCTGGCAGGAATCACTGGGGCTGACCGCCAAGGGCCAGGTCGCGCTGACCGTCGTGCCATTGGAGCATGGCTTCACCCGCAGCGAGCCCAAATCGGCGCTGCTGGTGCTGACCGAGCAGGACATGCTCGGCGACCGGCTGATCCGCCGCAAGCGATCGGCGCGCAAGGCCGACGCCTTCATGGCCGAACTGGCGATGCTGACGCCCGGCGACCTGCTCGTCCACCGCGAGCACGGCATCGGCCGCTACGAAGGGCTCGTCGCCATCGAGATCGCGCGGCGGCCGCATGACTGCGTCGCGCTGACCTATGACGGCGGTTCGAAGCTCTATGTGCCCGTCGAGAATATCGACGTACTGAGCCGCTACGGCAGCGAA
This sequence comes from Alphaproteobacteria bacterium, assembly GCA_031412175.1. Lineage (GTDB taxonomy): Bacteria > Pseudomonadota > Alphaproteobacteria > Sphingomonadales > Sphingomonadaceae > Sandarakinorhabdus. Next base: position 121 of record JANOCM010000348.1, on the reverse strand, counting down.
TCCGAAGGCGTCGGTCTCGACAAATTGGGCGGCGTCGCCTGGGCCGCCCGCCGCGGCCGCATGAAGGATCGCATCCGCGAGATCGCCGGCGAATTGCTCAAGACCGCCGCCGAGCGTTCGC
>JANOCM010000347.1:0-1783 GCA_031412175.1 Alphaproteobacteria bacterium | reverse complement strand
CCCCTCCCTATTCTAGGGAGGGGAGCGACTTGCCCTAAATCGCGCGCTGTCCGACAGTGCGGGCATGACCAAGCCCCTTCTCTACGAGCATCCGCTCTCGCCCTATGCCCAGAAAAACAAGATCGCACTGCGCGAAAAGGGCGTGGTGTTCGACCTGATCACCCCCGACGGCATGGGCAGCGGCGGCGCCGCTGGCGATTTCGTCGCCGCCAATCCGCGTGCCGAGGTGCCGACTCTCGTCGACGGCGAGGTGTCGGTGTTCGATTCGACCATCATCCAGGACTATATCGAGGAACGCTGGCCCACGCCGGCGCTGCTGCCGGAGGGTGCCGCCACGCGCGCGCGGGTGCGCATGATCGAGGAAGTCATGGACACCCAGTATGAAGCCGTCGTCTGGGGCATGATGGAAGTGCGGGTTTTCGGCCGTGTGACGGGTGCCGAAGCCGATGCCTTGCTGGCGCGCGCCGCCGGGCAGATCGCCGGGCTCAACAGCTGGCTGGAGGCGCAGCTGGGCGCGGCCGATTGGTTCAATGGTGAAAGCTTCGGCTGGGGCGACATTGCGGTGGTGCCATTCGTGCTCGGTGCGGTCGGTTTCGATGCGCCGCCGGCCCCCGGCAGCCGGCTGGCGGACTGGGTCACGCGCTGCCTGCAGCGGCCGGCGGTGGCGCAGACCGCCGCCGAAGCGCAAGCCGTGGCGGCGCTGGTGGCGAAAGTGGTGCCGCAAGCCATCGCATCGGGGCAGTTCCAGCGCGAATACCGCGATCACCGGCTCGAATGGATGATCCGATCGGGTGGCTTGCAGGTGCTGGTCGATGGCCTTGCCGCCGGCAACATCCGCTTTTCGAGCGAGATCAAGGCATGACGCTGGCGGGTCCTGCGTCGGGCAGCTTCATCAGCCAGCGGCTGCGGCTGCACTATGTCGACTGGGGCAACCCGGAGGCGCCGCCGCTGCTGCTGCTCCACGGCGGCCGCGACCATTGCCGCAACTGGGATTGGGTGGCCGCCGACCTGGCGCGCGACTGGCATGTCATCGCGCCCGATCTGCGCGGGCACGGCGACAGTGCGTGGTCGCCCGATGGCAACTACAGCATGGCGGCGTTCGTCTATGATCTCGCGCAGATCATCCACCAGAAAGCCCTCGCCCCGCTGGCGATCGTCGCCCATTCGCTGGGTGGCAACATCGCGCTGCGCTACACCGGGCTGTTTCCCGACAATGTGAAAAAGCTCGTCGCGATCGAAGGGCTGGGGCCATCGCCCAAGATGCTCGCCGAACGCGGCAGCATCGACGCCGCCGACCGGCTGCGCACCTGGATCGGCGAGCAGCGCGACCTCAGCCGCCGCCAGCCGAAACGCTATGCCGGCATCGACGAGGCGCTGGCGCGGATGCAGGCCGAGAACAAGCACCTTAACGCCGAACAGGCGCGCCACCTGACCGTCCACGGCATGCTGCAGAACGAGGACGGCAGCTGGAGCTGGAAGTTCGACAATTATGTGCGGTCGTTTTCGGGCGTCGACATCGCCTATGCCGATCTCGAAAAGCTGTGGGGGGCGATCACCTGCCCGACCCTGCTGGTCTATGGCGCCGAAAGCTGGGCGAGCAACCCGGCGGTCGATGGCCGCGCGGCGCTGTTCGGCAATGCGCGCGTGTCGCTGTACGAGCGCGCCGGGCACTGGGTCCACCACGACCGGACGGCGGATTTCATTGCCGAAGTGCGCGGGTTTCTAGGGGATTGAGACACTCCCTCCCCCTTGCGGGGCGGGCGCCTCCGCGCCCGCCCAGCCG
>JANOCM010000346.1:0-9714 GCA_031412175.1 Alphaproteobacteria bacterium | reverse complement strand
GCCCGAGGCGCTGATCGCCATCGAGGATCGGCGCTTCTACAGCCATTGGGGGATCGATCCGCGTGGCATCATCCGCGCGCTGACGCGCAATGCGCAGGAGGGCGGCATCACGCAAGGGGGGTCGACACTGACCCAGCAGCTGGCCAAGACCAGCTTCCTGACCTCCGAACGCAGCCTCAAGCGCAAGCTGCAGGAGGTCATCATCGCCTTCTGGCTCGAAGCGCGGCTGACCAAGCGGCAGATCATCAACCGCTATCTGTCGTCGGTCTATTACGGCGATGGCGCCTATGGCATCCGCGCCGCCGCGCGGGTGTATTTCGACAAGGATCCGGAACAGCTGACGCTCGGCGAAGCGGCGATGCTTGCCGGCATGATGAAGGCACCGTCGCGGCTGGCGCCGAGCCGCCATCTTGCCGAAGCCCGCGCCCGCGCCGACCTGGTGCTCGCCGCGATGGTCGAGACCAAGGCGATCACTCGAGCCCAGGCTGCTGCCGCCCGCCCGGCGCGCTACAATCCCGGGCGCAAGGCGCTACCGACCGGCAGCTATTTCGCCGATTGGGCACTGCCGCAGGCGCGCGCCAGCATCGGCGAGGCGGATTATGGCGATATCGTCGTTCGCACCACGCTCGATCGCAATCTGCAGCGCGCCGCCGAACGGGCAGTCCGCGATGCCGTCGCCGGCAGCCGGGGCCTGAATGTCGGCCAGGCGGCGCTGGTGGCGATGCGCCGCGACGGCACGGTGGTCGCGATGGTCGGCGGCACCGATTACGCCGTGACGCCCTTCAACCGCGCCACCCAGGCAATGCGCCAGCCGGGATCATCGTTCAAGCTGTTCGTCTATCTTACCGCCCTGGATGCCGGGATGCGGCCCGGCGACACTGTCGACGACGCGCCGGTCACCATCGGCGACTATAGCCCCAGGAACGACGATGGCCGCTATCGCGGGCCGGTCAGCCTCGCCACCGCCTTTGCCGCCTCGTCGAACGTCGTCGCGGTGCGGCTGGCGCAGCAGGTCGGCACCGCGGCGGTGGTCGAACAGGCGCGCAAGCTGGGCGTGACGGCGCCGATCAGCGAATATCCGGCGATGGCGCTCGGCACGTCGCCGATCACCCTCCTTGAAATGACGCAAGCCTATGCGGCGCTGGCACGCGGCAGCCGGCCGGTAACGGCGACGGCACTGGAACGCCAGCCGGGCGGCGGCGTGCTGGCGACCGTGCGGTCCGCGGCCGAGGCGCTGACGCCCTGGCCGGCGCGCGCGCCGATGCTCGAATTGCTGCAATCGGCGGTGCGCAACGGCACCGGCAGCGCCGCGCGGTTGCTGGTGCCGACCTATGGCAAGACCGGCACCACGCAAAACCACCGCGACGCGCTGTTCATCGGCTTTGCCGGTGATCTGGTGGTCGGCGTCTGGGTCGGCAACGACGACAATTCGCCGATGAACGGGGTCGTCGGCGGCAGCGTGCCGGCGCGGCTGTGGAAACGCTTCATGACCGCGGCAATGCAACAGGATGGCGCGCTGGCACGTCCGCGCGACGACGCGCTGGGCAATCTGGTCGATGCCGTGGTCGGCCCCGATGCCGGCGATGCGGCGAGCGCCGTCACAGATGTCATCCGCGACGCCGGCGACGGCGAGGTCGACATCGATGCGCTGGTCGGCGCCGCCAACGCCATCGATCGTGCCGCCGATCCGCAACCCGGCGAACCCGACGCACTGCCGCCAGAGCCGCTGCCGCCGCAATAGCGGCCGCACCGCGACAGATTTGCCAGGGAACGTTTGGCGGCGCCGGACATTCAAGGCTCTGATAATCTTTCGGAGCCCATTGAGTTTACCATGTCGTCGCCATCCATCCTGATCGTCGAGGACGAGATTTTCGTCGCGATGGATATCGAGCGCGTGCTCGCCGACGCGGGCTATCGCGTTGTTGCCATCGCAGCAGATCGTGCCGAAGCCCTGGCGGCGGCGTCGCAGGTCGATGTGGCGTTCGTCGATCTCAACCTGCGTGATGGCCCGACCGGACCGGAAATCGCCCGTGACCTCGCCAAACAAGGCATCAAGGTCATTTATGTAACCGCCAATCCGGCGCAGATCGCGACCGTTGCCGACACCGCAATCGGTTACATCCGCAAGCCATTCCGCGATTCGGCGATCCTCAACGCAGCGGCTGTCGCAGTGGCAGGGGCCGCCCCGGCCGATCCCGACTTGAAGCTGTTTGCCGCCGCTAACGACGATGCATTGCGGTCAGCGGTATTGTCACGCTGACCGCAAGGCCGGCGGGCGTCCACGATCGTTCGATGGTGCCGCCAAGCTGGCGCACGACGCTCAGTTCCATCAACCGTGTGCCGAAGCCGTCGCCGCGCGGTGCGACAACCGCCGGCCCGCCGCTTTCAGCCCAGTCGATTTGCACCCGATCGCCGACAATGGCGATGGCGATGGCAACTTCGCCATCATGCGCCGACAGCGCACCGTACTTTGCGGCATTGGTTGCCAGTTCGTGGAACACCAGCGCCAGCGGCGTCGCCGATCGGTCGTCGATCCGCGGATCGTCGCCGGTGACGATGACGCGCGGTTGTGAAGCGAGCCGATAAGGCGCCAGCAGTTGCGCAAGCATACCGTGCAGCCCGCCCAGCGGCAGTTCCGGTGCCGAGGCGGCACTGTGCGGCCGCACGAAATCATGGGCGCGCCCCAGCGCCACGATCCGTTCGCGCAGTTCATCGGCGACGCTGACGAATTCCGGATGCGCCCGGGTTACCATGCCGACGAGGCCACCGATCACCGAAAAGATGTTCTTGATACGGTGGCTGAGCTCGTGGGCGATGATCTCGCGCTGCTCGAGCGCCAGCTTGTGGTCGTGGATGTCGGTGCAGGTGCCGAGCCAGCGGGTGATGGCGCCGTTGGCATCGCGCATCGGCAGCGCACGGCCGAGCACCCAGCGATATTCGCCGCGGGCGTCGCGCAGCCGGTATTCGATTTCGTAGGGCTCGCCAGTCGCCAGGCTATGGCGCCAGATCGTCCAGGCGCGATCCTGGTCCTCGGGGTGGAACATGCCGTTCCAGGCCTCGCCATCGGTCGATCCCGGCGGCATGCCGGTGAATTCATACCAGCGGGCGTTGTAATAATCGTGGTAGCCGTCGGGCAGCGTCGACCACACCATCTGCGGCATGGCGTTGGCGAGCACTTCGAAACGGTCGTCGGGCGCACCCGTTGCGGGCTGGAGGCTCGGTGCTGCTGACATGCGGTCCCGTCTTTGCAGTGGCGACGGCATTTCCCGCGCAACGCCGATACAATGCCCGGCACGACCGGGGGTTCCGCTGCTAGCTGGCGGGCCAGCCGAAATGACGGCGCGCGCTTTGCACAAAGGCGGTGGCCGCCGGCGCGCCCTTTTCCGCCGATTTGAACAGCTTTTCATCCACTGTTATCGCGCCCACCGAAAGGAAGGCGCCGCCGATGGCGAACATCGGGTTGGCACCGATGATACCGGCGGCAATGCCGAGGCCGGATGGCGCAAGCCGGAATATGTTGCGCGTTACCTTGCGGATGGTCAGGCGGCGGGCATTGCGCTGGGTGTCGGCGACCAGGTCGCGCATCTCTGCGATGGCGGCAGCGATCGATTCGGCGTCAGTCTTGCCGTCCTGGATGAAGCGGTGCTGCCACTGGTTGAACGCATCGCGGCTGGCGCGGAAATCGGCGTCGCCGGTCACGAAGTCGACGGTTTCACCCAGCAGGGTGAACGCGTCGCGCGGGTCGTCGGGATCGGGCAGCAGGAATTCGGTCGCGAGCACGTCGGTGAGCACCTTGCCCGGCAGCGCCGACGCGGCGCCGACCTGCGGTGACGCGACGCGATCAAACGCTTCGATGCTGCGGAACGATGGCCCAACCGCGGCGACGCCTTCGACATGGGCTGGCAGGCCTTGCGCCACGACCGATCGGGTCGCGGCGAAGGCCCAGTCGCCAGCGCCTTGGGCGACGAGCCGAGCTGCTTCGACCCGATAGCGGTCCTCGATGTCGCCGTGGCCCTGCCACGCCACCTTGCGCACGACCGGTTTCAACAGATCGAGCAGCCGCTGCTGTGCCTCGGGTTGCCAGCCCTTGTCCTGCCAGCGTGCCCATTCCGCCGGGTCTGCCCGCCAGCGCAGCGGTGCTTCCGGGCCAGGTCGTGCTCCGGTTTCAAAGCCATCGGGGTGTTGCGGCACCGGGAACACCAGCCGGTCGAACAGCATCACATCGGCAGCGAGCGCCCGCGGGTTGAGATGATCGTTGACCGAATAGGTCGCCCAGAGCTCGCGCTGCATGCTGGCCTCGCACCGATGTTGGCGGCGCAAGTTTAGCAGATTCGACGGCCGTGGCCCATGTCGGCGGATCAGACCGCGAGCAGCCGGTGCTGGCCGCGATCGAAACGGTGATAGGGGATCGGGCGGCCAGACGTCTTGTCAGAATCGGCCTCGCGCGCTGCAACCTCGGCAAGGATGGCGCGGGTGATCGACGGCAGATCGAGCGCCGCCGCTGCCTCCCAGTCGAACCAGGCGATTTCGTCGAGCTCGCCCGACCCGGCACCGGGATCGAGGCTGACGAGGTGTTCGGCATCGACGGTGAAAAAGCGCGCATCGAAGCGGCGGGTCCGCGCCGGCGGGGTGATGGCGCGGGCGACAAAGCGCAACGGTGCCAGGTCGGGCAGATGGCCTGTGGCGAGGAAGTCACGCCATTCGCTGCTGCGCGTGGCGGCGCTGCCCGGCCGGCCGATGATCAGCCCGGTTTCCTCGAAGGTTTCGCGGATCGCCGTGGCGGCGAGCGCGCGGGCGCGCGGGCCGGCGCAGGTTCGCGCCAGCGGTGCAGCGACATCGGGGTGCAGGTCGGACGCGACAGCGACCTTGAAATCCGAGGGGTGGATGCGGCCGCCGGGAAATACCCATTTGTCGGGCATGAAGGCATGGCCGCCGACACGCCGCCCCATCAGCACGCGCGGAACCGGCCCGTCGCGGTGGATGACGAGCAGGGTCGCGGCGTCGCGCGGGCGGATATAGGGCTGGCTGCGGTCGGGCTTGTCGTCGATCATGCCGGCACCTTAAGCGCGCGAGGGGGGTGCACAAGCCTGCGCGCCAACGTCGCGGGAACAACAGCGCCGCACCCGGCGTTCCAGAACGACCGCAGCATGACAAAGGAGCCATGCCATGGATCGTTCGGAGCTTCTGCCCAGCCTCAGCATGTTCACGCTGGTAGCCGTCTTCCTCGTGCTCGTCGTCGGCTTTGCCGTCTATTGGAGCAAGCGGTCGAACAGGCCGCCCAAGGATGGTGGCCCGCCGACCGAGGACGGTTCGGTATAGATGAAAGTCCGCTAGACCAGCGTTGCCAACGCCGAGCGGTCGAACTCCTTCAATTCGTCCATGCGGCCATCGCGAACCTTCAACGCCCAGTCGGGATCGACGATCAGTGCACGGCCAACGCCGACCAGATCGAATTCCTGGCGGTCGAGCCGTTCGAGCAGATTGTCGATGCTGGCGGGTTCGGACTTTTCGCCACCGAATCCGGCAATGAATTCCCCCGACAGGCCGACGCTGCCGACGGTGATCGTCGGCACGCCGGTGAGCTTTTTCGCCCAGCCGGCGAAGTTGAGGCCCGCGTCGCCGTCGAGTTCGGGGAATTCGGGCTCCCAGAAGCGGCGCTGCGAGCAATGCAGGATATCGGCACCCGCATCGACGAGCGGTGCCAGCCAGGCGGTCATTTCGGCCGGTGACGTCGCGATGCGATAGGCGAAATCCTGCTGCTTCCATTGCGAGATACGGATGATCACCGGGAAATCGGGGCCAACAGCGGCGCGCACCGCCTTCAGGATTTCGGCAGCGAAGCGTCCGCGATCGGCAATCGTCGGCCCGCCAAAGGCGTCGCCACGCGCGTTGGTGCCTTCCCAGAAGAACTGGTCGATCAGATAGCCGTGGGCGCCGTGGAGCTCGACGGCGTCGAAGCCCAGTCGCTTGGCATCGGCGGCGGCGCGGGCAAAGGCCGCGATGGCATCGGCAACGTCGCTGTCGGCCATCGCCTTGCCGAACGGCTTGCCGGGCTTGAACAGCCCCGACGGGCTTTCCTGTTCGGGCGGTGTCGGATTGGCGTGGTTGATGGCGGCGCCGACGTGCCACAACTGCGGCGCGATCAGGCCATGGCCGGCATGGGTTTCGGTGACGACCTTGCCCCAGCCGGGCAGCGCGTCGCCATAGAAATGCGGGACATTGGGATCGTTGGTCGATCCGCTGCGCTCGACACCGGTGCCTTCGGTGACGATCAGGCCCACGCCACCTTCGGCGCGACGGCGATAATAGGCGGCGACGTCGTCACCGGGCACGCCGCCCGGCGAGAAACTGCGCGTCATCGGCGCCATGACGATGCGGTTGGGCAGGTGCAGCCCCTTGAAGGAGAAGGGCTGGAACAGCGGATTGGTCATGCGAAAAGGCCTTTGCGCGAGCGAGTTGCCGTTCCCGTAATCCGGGCATCACGCGCCGACAAGCGATGGCATGGCGCAGTTTTTCGGGCGGGGCGCTATAGCTGGGCTTTCCGCTATCCCGAAGGACGCAGCGATGGATCGCATTTTCACGAGCATTGCCAACCGCATCGCGGCATTTGTCGGCCAGCCGACGGCATTCATCGGTGCGGTGCTGATGATCCTCTGCTGGGCCGCAACTGGCCCGGTGTTTCATTATTCGGATACCTGGCAGCTGGTCGTCAACACCACGACGACGATCGTCACCTTCCTGATCGTCTTCCTGATCCAGAATTCGCAGAACCGCGACGCTGCCGCCATCCAGGCCAAGCTCGATGAATTGATCCGCGCCGTGGCGCGGGCGCGCAACCAGTTCATCGGCATCGAGCATCTGACCGAGCGCGAGCTGCAGGCGATCCGCGCCGCCCTCGAGGCCGAGTGCCAGCCCGGCAGCGACGATGCCGCCAGCCACCAGGCGGTCCAGCGGCTGCTGCAGCGGCTTTAGGCGCCAGCCCCGGCGCTCCCGCTGCCGCCGGTTGTAAGCGGCGGACGCAACCCGTAAAGCGACCGGCTGCGCCACCCACCGGAGGACCATTGCCATGTCCGGGGACATTCCCCAGACCGACCTGCCGCTTTCGTTCGGATCGCTGCTACGACTGGCGACGCCGGTCGTCGTATCGCGCATCGGCATCATGGCGATGGGGCTGGTCGATGCCGTCGTCGTCGGCCAGCATTCGTCGACCGAGCTCGGCTACCAGGCGCTTGGCTGGGCGCCTACGGGGGTTGTCATCACCACGTCGGTCGGCCTGATGATGGGCATCCAGGTGATGACGTCGCAAGCAATCGGCGAGGGCCGCGCCGCCGATACCGGCGCCATCCTGCGCCGCGGTATCGCCTATGCCTTCTGGATCGGCGTCGTCGCGGCGGCGGTGCTGGCCGGGCTCGGCGGTCCGGTGATGCACCATATCGGCCTCGATCCGGCGCTCGCCGATGGCGCGACGCCGGTGCTGCAGGTGCTGGCGCTGTCGATGGTGCCGATCCTCGTCGCCGATGGCGGCATTTTCTGGCTGGAAGCGCATGGCCGCGCCGTGCCCGGCATGATCGCCATGTGGGGCGCGAATGTCGTCAACCTTGCAATCAACCTGTGGCTGGTGCCCGGCGACAGCGGGATCCCGGTTGATGGCGCCGTCGCCAGTGCCTGGGCGACGCTGATTTCGCGCGTCGCGCTGCTGGTTTTCGTCTGGGTGCTGATCGCGCGCTGGCGCGAATCGCGGCCGCTCGGCGTGTTCGACAAGGCGCCGCACGACCCCGCGGCTGCGGCGGAGATGCGCCGCATCGGCTATGGTGCGTCGCTCAGCTATTTCGTCGAGGCCGGGTCGTTCGCGGCGATGTCGATCATCGCCGGCTGGCTGGGCGCGCTGGCGGTGGCGAGCTGGGCAATCGTCCTCAACATGGCGGCGCTGATCTTCATGGTGCCGCTGGGGCTGGCGACGGCGACCAGCGTGTTCGTCGGGCGCGCCTATGGTGCCGGCGATCCGCCGGGGGTGCGGCGTGCGGCATGGATGGGATTCATGGCGACGGTCGCGGCAACGCTGTTGATCTGCGCCATCGTCGGCTTCGGCAACCAGGCGATCGCCGCGGGCTATACCAGCGATGCCGATGTCCAGCGCGTTGCGGCGGCGGCGCTGCTGCTGTCGTGCCTGTTCTTCGTCGCCGACGGGCTGCAGGTCGTCGCGTCACAGGCGCTGCGCGCGCAATCCGACGTCTGGATGCCGACGGCGACGCATTTCGCCAGCTATCTGCTGGTGATGATGCCGCTCGGCTATGCGCTGGCGATCATGCTCGATCTCGGTGTCAATGGCATTGTCTGGTCGGTGATCGTCGCGTCACTGGTGTCGGCGACACTGTTGTGGGGGCGGTTTTTGTGGCTAACGCGGACTGAGGGAGCATCGCTCTTGCAGGGCTAAATGGGATCGGCTGGTGCTTCGCAGTGGGGGCAACGCCTTCGAGGCCGGATCGCACCGCTGTCCAGCATGATTGGCTTCTGGCATGTCCGGCAGCGAAGCATCGTCATGGCGACCATACCCAGTACCAGGCTAACAGCGGACGCAAACTTGTAGCCGAGCAAAGCCACAATTAGCGTCGTCATCGCCGTGAGGCCTAAAGCGAGCCATTGCTGTCGGTAAAGGCTCACGATCACGACCGCAGCGCTTCGATCGGGCTGAGCTTCGACGCGCGCGTCGCCGGCCACCAGCCGAAGAAAATGCCGATCGACGCCGACACCGCGAACGCCACGGTGACGGCATAGAGCGTCACCGCGGTGTCGAAGCCGATCGCCTTGCCCGCCAGCATTGCCAGCCCGGTGCCGGCGGCGACGCCTATGCCGCAGCCGATCAGCGACAGCATCAGCGCCTCGAGCAAAAACTGCAGCCGCACCGCAGCACGTGACGCCCCAATCGCCATGCGAATGCCGATCTCGCGGGTGCGTTCGGTCACGCTGACCAGCATGATGTTCATGATGCCGATGCCGCCGACGACGAGCGAGATCGATCCGATCGCGGCAAGCAGCAGCGAGATCGCGCGCGTCGTGGTGCTCAGCGTGTCGGTGATCGCGGTCAGGTTGGCGACCGAGAAATCATCCTGGTCGGCCGCCTTCAACCGGTGCAGCTGACGGAGCAGGATGGTGATGTCGTGTTCGACCTGGTCGAGCGCCGCCGCCGAGGCCACCGACACCGAGATGGTGCGGATCGAGCGGCGAAAGGCATTGCCCTGCAGCAGCCGCAGCGCCGTCGTCAGCGGTACGATGATGACATCATCCCGATCCTGGCCGCCGAACCCCTGCCCGCGCTTGGCCATGACCCCGATGACCTGCAAGCTGACCCCCTTGGCGCGGATCATCTGGCCGAGCGGATCGTTGGCGCCGAACAATTTGTCGGCCACCGTCTGCCCGATGACGGCGACGCGCGCGCCGGCGCGTTCCTCGCGATCGGTGAACACCCGGCCGTCGCCTGCCGACCATTCGTTGACGAGGAAATAGGCCGGTACCGAGCCGGTGACCTGCGTCGCCCAGTTGACCGGGCCGGCGACGACCTGCGCGGCAACGCCTGTTGATGGCGCCGCGGCGACGACATTGTCGATGCGCATGATTGCGTCGGCATCCTCGATCCGCAACGTCGCGCCGGAGCCGGCGCCGCCGCTCAATGGCCCCTGGCGGCTGCTGCCGGCGGTGACGATCAGCATGTTGGAG
>JANOCM010000345.1:0-3054 GCA_031412175.1 Alphaproteobacteria bacterium | reverse complement strand
GCGGCGCCATCGCAACCGTGCCGGTCCAGGCAAAACTCTCGCCCTCGTCGCTGCGCGCTTCCAGGTGACCGTTGCCGCCGGCGTCGGCGCGCGTGGCGAAATTGGTCAGGCTGAACGTCACCGGCAACAGCGATTTGGTTTTCGGCGTCGCGCGGCGCTGGTCGGTAAAGCGCACCCGGCCTTGCCTGACGGTCAGATCGGCGATGAAGACTTCGGGGCTCGGCGAGCCATCGTCGGGCGGCATCAGTTCGAGCAGGTTGATCGACCCGTCCTTCCTGAGGATCGCATCGACGACCGGCGTATCGACGCGCAGCGCATCAAGCTGCGCCGACAGCTTCCACAGCGACCTTATGCTCAGATCGACCTGCAGGTCCTTGATCGTCACCAGCGGCGCCTGCGGTGCGGCCGTATCGGCGATGGCGATGGCGCGGATATCGAGCAGCAGCGACCAGGGGTCGAAGCTGATCGCGCCCATCGTCAGCACCTTGTGCTTCAGGTTCGTTTCAACCCACGCCTGGCCCTGCGACCGCACCACGCCCGGCAGCAGCGTGTAACCCGCCAGCACCGCACCGCCGAACAGCAGCACGAGCAGCAGCGGGATCAGCAGCAGAGGCCGGCGCAGCAGGCTCATTCATCCCCCCGGACAGACGTGGCAATCCTAGCCGCCAGCGTAACGGTTACAACCCGCCGGTGTCGGGGATTGTCCAGTACCGGTCATTCCGCGGCGATTCGCCCGCCCGGCACCGGAAACCGCAACAGCCGCTCCCCCTCCGCCACCCAGGCGACCGCGCCCGTCCCGAGCACGGTGCCGATCGCCGGGTCGGCGACATCGAGCCCGCCGGTAAAGGCGCCATAGGCCGGCAGGATGATCTTGGTCGCCGACACCGCGAAGCAGCGCCGGACGATGCGGCGGCCGCGGATGTGTACCGCGACCTTGGGGTGGAAATGCCCCGACAGTTCGGGCTCGGGCGCACCCGGCACCGCCTCGTGGCGCAGCGTCAGCGCGCCGATCCGCGCCTCGGCCATCACCCGGCCGCCCATCGCGCCGGCAGCCTCGTCGTCATGATTGCCGGTGATCCACAGCCAGTCGAGGTTCTGCGTCAGCAGCCGCAGCGCGGCGCGCGGGCGATCGGGCAGCCGCGCCGGCCCGCCGGCATCATGGAAACTGTCGCCAAGGCAGAACACCCGCCGCGCGCCGGTGGTTTCCAGCGCATCGATCAGGCAGGCGAGGGTATCGGCGCTGTCGTGCGGCGGCAAAAAGCGCCCGCGCCGGGCAAAGGCGCTGGCCTTTTCGAAATGCAGGTCGGCGACCAGCAGCGCCGCCTGCGCCGGCCAGTGCAGCCCGCCGCAGGGCAGCGGCACCAGCGTTTCGCCGGCGAACGAAAGGGAAACAGGCATCGCGCAGCCATGCCCGGAATTGCCGCTGCAACGCAAGCCTCAGTCGAGCCGCATCGCCTCCGCCGCCAGTGCATCCGCCTCGATCAGCAGCGCGGTGTCGGCGGCGCCGGGCACGCGTTCCTTGCCGACCTCGAGCAGCACCGGCACTGCCAGCGGCGAGACCCGATCGAGCGTCACATGCACCATATTGGCCTGCGCCAGGTCGAGCAGATCGGCCAACCGCTCGATATCGGTCAGCTTGCCGCGCGCATCGGCCCAGGCGGCGGTGAGCAGCAGATGATCGGGCTCGTGCCGGCGGAGCACGTCGTAGATCAGGTCCGACGACACGCTCATCTGCTTGCCGGTCTTGTGCTGGCCGGGCAGCGTGCGTTCGATCAGCCCGCCGATGATCGCCACTTCGCGGAAGGCGCGGCGCAGGAACGGTGACGCCGCCAGCCATTCGGCGAGCTCGGCCTCGAAGACATCGGGGCTGAACAGCGGCTTCGGATCGGTCACCGGCTGCAGGCTCCACACCGCCACCATGTAATCGCTGCCGACAAAACCCAGCGGCTGTAGCCCCGCCGCCTCCATGCGCTGGGTCAGCAACATCCCCAATGTCTGATGCGCATTCCGCCCGGCAAAGCCATAGGCGACCATGAACCAGCGGCCATCGCGCTCGAACGTCTCGACAAGCAGGTCGTCGAGCCCCGGCAGCCGCGATCGCACCTGCTGGATCGCCAGCCATTCATGGACATCGTCGGGCATTTCGGCCCAGCGTTCGGGCGTGTTGAACAGGCCGCGGACGCGCGCCGCGAGATTGGTGCTGAGCGGCATGCGCCCCCCCACATAAGTCGGCACGCGCGGCACGCCATGGCCGAGCTTGACCTGGATATCGGGGCCATCGAAGCCGATGACCTGCAGCGTCTGGCCGGCGAACATGAAGCTGTCACCGACGCGCAACTGGCCGCCGAACCATTCCTCGACCTGGCCGAACCGCCTGCCCCGCCGGCCGAAGACGACGTTCATCGTCACCGCCTCGACGATCGTGCCGCTGTTGAGCCTGTGCTGCGCCGCGAGCTTGGGATGCGTCAGCCGCCAGCTGCCATCCTTGTTCTGCACCAGCCGCTGGTAACGATCATAGGCGCGCAGCGAATAGCCGCCGGTGGCGACGAAGCCGAGCACTTCATCGAAGCGCGCCCGCGCGAGGCCGGCATAGGGCGCCGCGCTGCGCACCTCGGCATACAGATCATCGGCAAAGAACGGCGCCGCCGCCGCGACACCAAAGACATGCTGCGCCAGCACATCGAGCCCGCCGGCGCGGAACACGTCGGAATCGAGTTCATGGTCGCGCACCGCATCACGCGCCGCCAGCGATTCGAGATATTCGAAGCGGTTGCCCGGCACGATGATGGCGTGGCTGGCCTCGTCCATGCGGTGGTTGGCGCGGCCGGTGCGCTGCAGCAGCCGCGATGCCCCCTTGGGCGCCCCCATCTGGATGACGAGATCGACATCGCCCCAATCGATGCCGAGATCGAGGCTGGCGGTGGCGACGATGGCGCGCAGCTTGCCATTCGCCATCGCCGCCTCGGTCTTGCGCCGTGCCTCGACCGACAGCGAGCCGTGATGGATGCCGATCGGCAGCGCCTGGTCGTTTTCGGTCCACAGGTCGCGGAACAC
>JANOCM010000344.1:0-4116 GCA_031412175.1 Alphaproteobacteria bacterium | reverse complement strand
TTGTGGCGGATGGCGACGCGGTAGATATCGTCCTTCACCGGGCAGGCGTCGGCGTCGATCAGGATGCGCGGCACGGCTCAGCCCTGGCGAAACTTGCCCCGCTGCTGCGGATTGGCCGGGCCGGGACGTGGCCCGCGCGGGCCGGCGGGCGGGCCCTTGCGTTCATAGCCGCCACCCGGCGCCAGCGGGCGCACGAGTACGGGCCGGTTGGGCTTGCCGCCCGCACCGCCAGGCCGCGGCCCGCTGCGCTGCGGCGGTGGCGGGCCATCGGCGGGGATGATGCGGATGCCACCCTCGGGCGAGCGGTCCTCGCCTTCGGTGCGGTGCAGCGCGTCGGCGAAGCGGTGCGCGATAGCCCGCGGGATCTCGAACATGGTTTCTTCGGGCATGATGCGGATCGCGCCGATTTCGGTCTTGGTCACATGGCCGCGCCGGCAGATCAGCGGCAGCAGCCAGCGCGGATCGGCGTTGAGCCGGCGGCCGACATCCATGCGGAACCAAACGGTGTCCTCGAAGCCATCGCGCGGGCCATCGCTCGGCCGATCGGCACGCGGCGCCGGGCCCTTGTTGTCGAGCAATTCCTCGACCCCCGGCATCTTCGACCGGTGCATCCGCACCAGCGCCGCGGCGATATCCTGCGGGCTGCGTTCGAGCAGCAGGCGGTCGGCGAGCGCGCGATCCTCTTCGTCGATCTCGACCGGCACTTCCATAAGCGCGGTCAGCAGCCGTTCGTGATCGTTGCGGCGGATGTCGGCCGGCCCCGGCACGTTCATCCATTCGGCGTTGATGCGGGCGCCGCGCAGCATCCCCTCCACCCGGCGGCGCGCCGGATAGGGCACGACCAGCACGGCGGTGCCCTTCTTGCCGGCGCGGCCGGTGCGGCCCGAGCGGTGCTGCAAGGTTTCGGCATCGCGCGGCAATTCGACGTGGATGACCAGCGACAGCGTCGGCAAATCGATCCCGCGCGACGCGACATCGGTGGCGACGCAGATGCGCGCGCGCCGGTCACGCAGCGCCTGCAGCGCCTGGTTGCGCTCGTTCTGGCTGTGCTCGCCCGACAGCGCGACGGCGTCGAAGCCGCGCTCGATCAGGCTGGCGTGCAAATGCCGGACGTTGTCGCGCGTCGCGCAGAACAGCATTGCCGTCGGAGCCTCGTGGAAGCGCAGCAAATTGACGACGGCATTTTCGATATCGGCCGGCGCGACGGTGACCGCCTGATAGGCGATGTCGCCATGGCCGCGGTCTTCACCGACGGTCGAGATGCGCAGCGCGTCCTTCTGGTAGCGCTTGGCCAGCGCCAATATGGGTTTCGGCATCGTCGCCGAGAACATGAAGGTGCGCCGCGCCTCGGGCGTCGCGTCGAGGATCTGCTCGAGATCCTCGCGGAAGCCCATGTCGAGCATCTCGTCGGCTTCGTCGAGAATGGCGACCTTGATCTGCGCCAGATTGAGCGCGCCGCGCTCGAGGTGATCGCGCAGCCGCCCCGGCGTGCCGACGACGATGTGCGCGCCCTGGTTGAGGAGCTTGCGCTCTTTCGACGCGTCCATGCCGCCGACGCAGGTGGCGATGCGGGCGCCGGTCTTGCCATAAAGCCAGACCAGCTCGCGACTGACCTGCAGCGCCAGTTCGCGCGTCGGTGCGATCACCAGCGCCAGCGGCGCGCCGGCGCGATCGGTGCGGCCGTCGTCGCCCAGCAGCTGCGGCGCCATGGCGACACCGAAGGCGACGGTCTTGCCCGACCCGGTCTGGGCGGAAACGATGAGATCGCGGCCTTCGGCCTCGGGTTCGAGAACGGCGGCCTGGACGGGGGTGGGCGCGGCATAGCCACGGGCGGTGAGCGCTTCGGCGAGAAGCGGCGGCAGGGATGTAAATGACATATTGGCGTCTCCATGCCTGATATTCCGGCAAATGGCCAATCCTGCGGTGCGCTGCAACAAATGCGTGGAAATTCCGCACCGCTTGCGCCACTGGTCGGCGGGCCCCGATCTGGCGGCGCAGACAGGGGCAACGGCCGCAGATGCTGGCAGATATCGTTGAATCGGCACAGCGGTCGCGGCTGCGCGGCATCTACCTGATGCTGCTGCTGGGCATCCTCATCTTCATGGTGCTAAACGCCGCGATTGCCCATTGGGGCGTGGTCGGCAAGCCGACGACGTCGGATTTCGATGCCTTCTACATGGGGTCGAAGATCGTGCTGCGCGGCGACATCATCGCGTCCTACGACTATCCGGAATACGTCAAGCAGCAGATCGAGCTGATGGGCAAGAACTACCGGCTGACGTGGAGCTATCCACCGCCGTACAACCTTGTCATCGCGCCGCTGGCGCTGCTGCCGCGCGGCCTGTCGTTCGGGCTGTTCTTTGCGCTGACCGCCGCTGCGTATCTGTGGGTCATCCGCCGCGCCGCGGGTGATGGCTTTGTCACCATGCTGGTACTGCTGGTGCTGCCGATCTGCGCCGTGGTGTTTTTTGGCCAGAACGGCCTGCTGACCGGAGCGCTGATCGGACTGGCCGTCATCGGCCTGCGCGATCGCCGCGGCTGGGCCGGCATTCCGCTGGGGCTGATGATCATCAAGCCGCACCTCGCCGTCGCACTGGCGCTGTATGTCGTCGTCGACCGGCGCTGGCAGACGTTCCTTGTCGCGGCGCTAACAGTGGGCATTGCCTCGCTGCTGCCGGTGCTGCTGCTGTCACCCGATATCTGGGACGCGTTCCTCGCCGGCATCCGCAACACTGCCGGCTTTCTGCAGGGGCGATTCTACCCGTTCTGCCGCATGGTGTCGGCCTATGCCTCGCTGCGGTCAGCCGGGCTGCCGGCATCGGTGGCGCTCGCCGGCCAGGCGATCGTGGCGCTGACCGCGCTCGCCGGCATCGTCATCGCGCAGCGCCGGCTGCCGCCGGTGCAGGCGCTGGGCTTTGCCGCCTGCGTGTCGCTGGTCATCAGCCCTTATGCCTATGATTACGACATGCCGGTGATGGGTGCCGGGCTGGCGCTGCTGCTGCCCGCGCTTGTCGCCAATGGCGGACGCTGGGAACGCTCGCTGCTCTATGCGCTGTTGCTGCTCACCTGCGGCTGGGGGGCGTTCCACACTGTTTACTACGGGCCATCGCAGGTCGGGCGGACAGCGGCAGGCGGTTTTCTGGTCGTTGTGCTGGTCATGGTGTGGCGGATCATCAACCGCAAGCCAGCTATTGCGCCTGCTGGGGGCGTCCCAGCCGCCGGGTGAGCCTCTCAACGACTGCGTCATCCCCGCGCAGGCGGGGATCCATCGCCGGACAAGAGTCGCGAACGCCGCGGCCGGGAGATGGATCCCCGCCCGCGCGGGGATGACGGCGGTAAGGGTCAGTAGACCTCGAACAACCCGGCCGCGCCCATGCCGCCGCCGACGCACATCGTCACCACGACATATTTCGCACCGCGGCGCTTGCCTTCGATCAGCGCATGGCCGGTGCAGCGCGCGCCGGTCATGCCATAAGGGTGACCGATCGAAATCGCGCCGCCGTTGACGTTGAGGAGGTCAGGATCGATTCCGAGGACATCGGCGCAGTGCAGCACCTGCACGGCGAACGCCTCGTTCAGTTCCCACAGACCGATGTCGTTCATCGTCAGGCCGTTGGCCTTGAGCAGCTTGGGCACCGCGTAGATGGGCCCGATACCCATCTCGTCGGGCTCTAGGCCAGCCACTGCCATGCCGCGATAAGCCCCCAACGGGGTGAGCCCGCGGCGCGCGGCTTCGCCGGCCTCCATCAGCACGCTCGCCGAGGCACCGTCGGACAGCTGCGACGCGTTGCCGGCAGTGATGACACCGCCTTCAATGACCGGCTTCAGGCCCTTGAGGCTTTCCAGCGTCGTTTCCGGACGGTTGCCTTCGTCCTTCGACAGCGTCACCTCGTGGCTGGTGACTTCCTTGGTTTCCTTGTTGACCATCTGCATCGTCGTGGTCATCGCCACGATCTCGTCGTCGAACTTGCCAGCCTGTTGGGCGGCGGCCGTGCGCATCTGCGACTGATAGCCATATTCGTCCTGGCGATCGCGGCTGACGTTATAACGCTTGGCGACGATCTCGGCGGTCTGCAGCATCGGCATGTAGATCGCCGGGTGCATGGCGACGAGCGA
>JANOCM010000343.1:0-2015 GCA_031412175.1 Alphaproteobacteria bacterium | reverse complement strand
ATCGACCCCGACAGCCTGCCCTTCGTCGCCGGCGCCGAGGTCGACTATGTCGAAAAGATCGGCGCCGCCGCATTCGAAGTGCGCAATCCGAATGCCGCGTCGGGCTGCGGCTGCGGGTCGAGCTTTTCGGTGTAGCGACCGGCCTCAGGCGTCGGCGAACAGTCCCACCGCCGCCGCTGCCATCGCAAATCGCTCCAGCACCGTTTCGAGCTGTTCGGCCGAATGTTCGGCGCACAGCGAGCAACGCAGCAGGAACACGCCGGCGGGGGTCGCCGGCGGCCGCGACATGTTCACATAGACGCCCAATTCGAGCATCGCCTGCCACATGCGCACGGTGGTTTCCTGGTCGGGCATCAGCACCGACACGATGGCGCTCTCGGGGGTTGCGGTGGCAAGGCGGAAACCGCGGGCGAGCAGCCCGCCGTGGAGTTTGCGGCTCATGTCCCACAGCCGGGCGCGCTTGTCGCCGGCATGCATCAGCTTGCGGATGCTGGTTGCGGCGCAGGCGACGACGGCCGGCGGTAGCGAGGCGGTGAAGACATAGGGGCGGCAGACCAGGCGCAGGATCTCGAACTTGGGGTGGTTCGATACGCAGAAGCCGCCGACCGTGCCGACCGATTTCGAAAAGGTGCCGATGACGAAATCGACGTCATCGGCAACGCCGGCGGCTTCATAGACGCCGCGGCCGTTCTCGCCGAAAAAGCCCATGCCATGGGCTTCGTCGACCAGCACCATGGCGCCATGCGCCTTGGCGATAGCGACGAGTTCCTGCAGCGGCGCGATGTCGCCGAGCATCGAATAGACGCCTTCGAGGATGACCAGCTTGCCCGCTTCCGGCGGCAGGCGGCGCAGGCGCTTTTCGAGGTCTTCGGCGCTGTTGTGCTTGAAGCGGACGATGTCGGCATTGCCGAGGTAGCAGCCATCATAGATCGACGCATGGCTGTCGGCGTCGAGGATGATGAAATCGCCCTTGCCCGCGAGCGTCGAGACGATGCCGAGATTGGCGAGATAACCCGTTGAAAAGACGATGGCATGGTCCATGCCATAAAAGTCCTTGAGCGCTTCCTCGCACTCCTTGTGGCCCTGGTACGTGCCATTGAGGACGCGGCTGCCGGTTGTGCCGGCGCCGAATTTTGCGAGAGCCGCCTGCCCGGCGGCGATGACATCGGGATCGAAAGTCATTCCCATATAATTGTAGGTGCCGAGCAGGATCGTCTCGCGGCCGTCGATGACGGCCTCGGTCGGCGACCGGACTTCCTGCATGACGATCGAGAAGGGATCGCGCACGCCGGCGGTGAGCACGCCGGCGCGTTCGGCGGCGAGCGCGTCGAACTTGGAAAGCAGATCGCTCACTTGGTGACCAGCCGCGTCACGGCATCGGCAACCTGGCCGATGGTTTCGAGATCGGGAAGCATGTTCAGCGGCATCACGATATCCCATTCATCCTCCATGCTGGCAACAAGGTCCATTACCGTCAGCGAATCCATCTCGAGGTCACCGGCAAAGCTGGTGTCCTCGGTGAGCGCGACCTTCTTGGGGTTGAGCGGTTCGATCAATTCGATGATGCGGGCGTAAACCTGCGCGCGGTCGGTCATGGTAGCTCCTGTTGTTGGCGGCGCTTTGCCAGCACAAAATGGCCAAAGCGGGGCCAAACGCTCCCCTCCCGCTTGCGGGAGGGGCCGGGGGTGAGGGAGTCACAGCCAGCCGCGCGTGCGATAACCCGCCACCGTATCTGCGACCCCTGCGGCAAGATCGAACTGCGGCGTCCATATCCCGGCCAGCGCCGTATTGCCGCCGCGCGCCACCCAGTCGGGATGGGCGATATAGGCGGCACGGTCACGCGTCAGCTTGGCCGAGATTCCGATGCGTGCGGCGAGGTGAAGCATCGCCAGCGGCAGCGGGATGGTGCGGACGCGGCGGTTCAGCGCAGCGCCGATCACGGCGGCGAATTCGGGGTGGGCGTGGCCATCGGTCGCGCCATCATCGATTTCGAGAATCTGCCGCGACGGCCCGCC
>JANOCM010000342.1:0-3461 GCA_031412175.1 Alphaproteobacteria bacterium | reverse complement strand
TGGGTGGTGCGCCATGCCGCTGAGACGATCCCGGAACGGCGCCCCGAACTGGCCTAATCGAGCGCGATCCACGCCGATTTGGATTCCATGTAGCCGGCAATCGATTCGAGCGACTTGTCGCGGCTGTTGCCCGATTGCTTGCTCCCGCCGAACGGCTGGGTCATGTCGCCATCGCCGAAGCAATTGACCCAGACGACCCCGGCTTCGAGCGCCTTGACCATGCGATGGGCGCGGCCGATGTCGCGGGTCCAGACGCTGGCGGCGAGGCCGTAGATCGAATCATTGGCGACGGCGATCGCTTCAGCTTCGTCTTGCACCTTGATGACTGCGGCGACCGGGCCGAAGATTTCCTCACGGCCGACCGCCATGCCGGGTGTGACGCCGGTCAGCAAGGTCGGCAGCACATAGGCGCCGTCGGGTCGCGCCGGGTCGGCGGTCCCGCCAAAGGCGAGCTTTGCGCCGTCGGCGACGCCGCGCTCGATCCAGCCGAGCACGCCCTGCTGATGCGCCCGCGCCACCAGCGGACCCAGGCTGGTGGCCGGATCGAGCGGATCGCCGGGCGCATAGAGCGCTGCGGTCTGCGTCGCAAACCGCTCGACGAATTCGTCATGGATCGCTTCGTGAACCAGCAACCGCGACCCGGCGTTGCAGACCTGGCCGCCATTGTCGAAAATCCCGCGCACCGCCGCATCGACCGCGACGTCGAGATCGGCATCGGGCAGGAGAATCTGCGGGCTCTTGCCACCGGTTTCGAGCGCCACCCGCTTCATGTTCGACTGGCCGGCATAGACCAGCAGCTGCTTGCCGGTGGCGGTGGAGCCGGTGAAGCTTATCTTGGCGACATCGGGATGGAGCGCGAGCGCGCGGCCGGCGTCCTTGCCATGCCCGTTGACGACGTTGAAAACCCCCGGCGGCCCGCCGGCTGCGATGAACAATTGCGCCAGCCGCACGCACGACAGCGGCGCGCGCTCGGCCGGTTTCAGCACGACACAATTGCCCGCGGCGAGCGCCGGGGCGATCTTCCACGTCGCCATCAGCAGCGGATAATTCCACGGCGTGATGGCGCCGACGATGCCGATCGGCTCGCGCGAGATCAGGTGGAGCGCATTGTGCACGCTGTTGGTGACGGTGCCGCCGATCTTGTCGATGCATTCGCCGAAATAGCGGATGGTGAGAATCGTTTCGGGCAGGTCGATCGCCAGCGCATCGCCGATCGGCTTGCCCATCGCCAGTGTTTCGAGCAGCGCCAGCTCGGCGGCATTGGCCTCCACGAGATCGGCGAAACGCCGGAACACGTCCATGCGGGCGCGCGGCGCCATCTGCCGCCAGCGGCCGTCCGCCCAGGCGGCCTTGGCCGAAGCCACGGCGCTGTCGATATCGGCGGCACCGCCGCAGGCCATGTCGGCGATCGTTAGGCCCGTCGCGGGATTGATCACCGACAACGTCGCGCCATCGCGCGCCGCGACGCAGGCACCATCGATGAACAGGCCGGTATCGATCGACAGCTTCGCCGCCAGCGCGACCCAGTCTGCATGCATTGCGGGTGTCGGCACCCCCATCTAGCGGCGCACGACGACTTCGTAGCCCGGCGCTTCGGGTTCGTCATCGACCATTTCGGCCGGAAACCCCTGCCCCAGCACCTTGACGCCCATCGGCTCCTCGAGGCGCCGGATGATGTTGGGCGAATGCTCGCGCGGGCCATAACGGTCCTGGCCATCCTTGAAGATACCGAGCACCAGCGGCGAAATCTCCAGCGGCACGCCGTGGTCGCGCGCCAGCTTGTCGAACAGCCCGACGTCCTTGATGACGAGGTCCATCGTGAAGCTGATGTCGCGGCTGCCGTTAAGGATGACCTGCGATTCGGTTTCGTGGACAAAGCTGTTGCCCGACGAGATGCGGATCGCTTCATAGGTCGTGTTCATGTCGAGCCCGGCGACCTTGGCGGTCGTCAGCGCCTCGGCGAGCGCCGCCAGATGCACGGTGCACAGATAGTTGGTCAGCACCTTCAACTGCGATGCGGTGCCGAGGTCGCCGGTGTGGAGGATGCGCCGGCCGAGCGTCGTCAGCACCGGCAGCACGAATTCGAAGGCGGCGCGCGGCCCCCCGGCAAAGATCGCGATATTGCCGGTATCGGCGCGATGGCAGCCCCCCGACACCGGGCATTCCATGAACATGGCGCCGCGGTCCTCGACCAGCTTGCCGAGCCGAAGCACCTCGGCGTGATCGGTGGTGCTCATTTCGAGCCAGACCTTGCCGGGGCCGAGTTCCTTGAGGAACCCGTCAGGACCCTCGGCGACAGCGGCACTCGCGGCCGGTGATGGCAGGCAGGTGATGATCAGGTCGGCGTTGCGGCCGAGCTCCTCGGGCGAATCCGCCGCTTTCGCGCCGCGCGCGACAAAGCCGGCGACCAGATCGGCATCGAGGTCGCGGACGGTCACGTCATGGCCGTTGCGGATCAGGCTGCCGGCCAGTTTGCCGCCGACATTGCCGAGCCCGATAAATCCGATCTTCATGCTGTGCTGCTCATCGATTGCGGCCAGTTCAGGCCTGCCCTGCTGCCCCGGGACACAAAAAAACATGGCCCCATGACAAAAGCTTAAAGCCATCCGCCGGTGTCGCCACAAATGAAAAATTTGGCGCGTCCGCCAAATTTCCTTTCACGCCGCTGCGGCAACATCCTGCAGCCATTCGCGGAACACATGGACCTCGCGCCGTGTCCGCTGCGGCCGTTCGGGCGTGAGGACGTGGAAGCCCTGTTCATCGGGAAACCCGGCTGCGAACGGCACCACCAGCCGGCCCGTCGCCAGATAGCTCGCCAGGAACAGCGGATGGGTGATCACGCAACCGCCACCGCTGGCCGCCAGTTCGAGCGCGCTGATCGTGGTATCGACGGTGGGCCCCGACGCCGCAGCGCTGCCCGCCGCCAGCTTCAGCCCGTGGTTTTCATGGCCCATGATGTGGATCATGCGATTGCGAACGAGCGCATCGATGCCGCCATTCGCCCCGACCTCCTGCCACACGCCGGGGCTGCAGGCGACGACCAGATCCTGGTGGAGCAAGGGTTTGCAGTCATGGCCTTGCCACGCGCCGTCGCCATAGCGGATTTCAAGATCGGTCGCGGCATTGGGCCCGCTGTTACCCCAGATCGTCGCCGACAGCCGCACCGCAATCGTCGGATAGCGCGCGAGGAATTCCGGCAATCGCGGTGCCAGCCACAACGCTGCGAACGACACCGGCGCGAGCACCGTGATGCTGGCCCGGTCGTCGGCGCCGAACAGCCCGACGGTCGAGATCGACAGGTCGTCGAAGGCCTTTCGCACCGGCGCCAGATAGGCGATGCCCATTGCCGTCAACCGCACGCCGCGCGGCAGGCGATCGAACATCGCACAGCCGAGCCGATCCTCGAGCGCGCGAACCTGATAGCTGATCGCCGCTTGGGTCAGGCCCAGTTCGCGCGCCGC
>JANOCM010000341.1:0-3242 GCA_031412175.1 Alphaproteobacteria bacterium | reverse complement strand
CAGGCCGCCGGTGATGCTGTCGCCGTAGAGCCGGAACGCCCCGAGCGTGTCGGGCACGTTGGCGAAGTGCACCCCGGCGCAGAGCATGTCGACGAGCAGTTCATAGTCCCAGCAGGTGCGGTTGGCGGGATTGAAGCCGCCGGCGGCCGACAGCGCCTCCCGCCGGAAGAAATGCCCCTGCTGGACAAAGGTCATGGCGCCGGCGCCGATGTCGGCGCGGCTGACGCGGCTGGTGCGGATCGGCCGGATGATAGTGTCGTCGGCATCAACCAGCACGCCGTTGCCGCAGATCGCGCCCACAGCAGGGTTGGCGGCAAAGGCCTGCGCCACGGCAGCGAGCGCGCCGGGCAGCAGCCGGTCATCGGCGTTGACATAGCCCAGGATGTCGCCAGTGGCGGCGGCAAAGCCCTTGTTGAGGCCGTCGGCGGGGCCGGCGTCGGGTTCGAAGATCCGCGTAACCCGCTCGCCGCAGCCGGTGATGATGGCGCGGCTGGCGTCGCTGGAGCCGGGATCGACGACGACATGATCGAGATCGGGATAGCCCTGGTCTTGCACCGAAGCGAGCGCCGCCGGCAGGAATCGCGCCTGGTTGAACGACAGCGTGACAATGGAGATGCGCGGCTGGGTCATGGCTCGCCCCGGCCCTCGCACAAAGCGCCGGTGCGGTCCATTGTCGGCCGTTCAGGCGCGGCTGGCGGCACCTTCGCTGAGCGCGCGGATAAGGTCGCGGCCATGGGTGCTGGCCGACCAGCCGGTTGCGGCCTTCAGGGCGGCGGCGGCCGTGGCGCTGGTGGTGTCAGGGGCGGTAGCGCCGGGCAGGATCGTCACGTGGTCGGCGGCGGATTTGCCAAAATGTGCAAAAGCGTGCTCGGCGAATTCGGCGGTGGTCAGCGCATGGCCGCTGGCGACCGCGGCGTCGCGCAGCACCGGCAGCGCGGCGAGGCGCAGCACCGCATCGACATATTCGGGCGTCCAGCCCCAGTCGCGCGGGCCGGTTTCGACCAGTTCCAGCGGCGCCGCCGCGCCATTTGCGGCGCGAAACGCCGCGCCGGTGACGCGCGCGGGCAGGCTGTCGCGCGGGCCAAAGCGCGAATCATGTGGGTGGAGGATGGCGTTAAAGGCCAGGCGTTGCTGCGTCTGGCGCAGATCGGCGATGCGGCGGGCCGCGGCCATGGCGGCAGGATCGAGGCGCAGCTGGTCGATTTCGACGACATGCGCCAGCCGCACCCCGGCAGCAGCGGCGTCGATGATCGCGGCATTGCCATCGCCGGCAATGGCAAAGATGACGCCCGGCGTGCCGGCACCGGCCGCCGCGATCGCGGCATCGGGATCGAGCATCGTCACCGCGTCACCGATGCCGAGCCCGCCGATGGCATCGGGCAGGCCAGCGCGGCCGCTGGCGACGCCCGACACAAGCACGCCGCGCGCATCGAGCAGTCGCGCCAGATAGGCGCCGACATGATCGTCGACCCCCAGAATGAGGGCGGAGGAATAAGGAAGGCCGGCCATTGCGCCATTGCCAGCATGGCGGGCAATGCTGTCAAGCGCCCGTGGCGGCGGAGCCGTTCACACTGTTGCAACGCAAAAGAGCTTTGAATTCGCCGGCGTGCCGCCGTATATCACCGCATGGCTGGCCGGTGGGCGCCAGCACAACCGCAAGTGGCGAAGGCGACCCGGTGGCTGGCACCTTCATCCTGAAACCCTATGAACGGCGGCGCGATCCCGGCCTTTTCGGGCGGTTTTTCCGTATCTTCGGGCTGATCATGCTCGCCGCCTTCTATGGCTTGCTGTGCAGCGTGCTGCCGATGCAATTGCTCGTCGTACCGGCGGTGCCGATCCTGATCATGATGGCGCTGATCTTGTGGATGCTGCCCGATGTCGGCGGCGTCTATGGCACGACCATGGCCAAGCTGCTGGTCGCCTATGCCTTCCTCAACCTCGTCTGGCCGTTCTACATCGCCGTCGACGTGCCGGGTGTGCCGTGGGTGACCCCGGCGCGGATCTGCATGGGGCTGATGGTGGCGGTATTCCTGTTCAACCTCGCCAAATCGGCCGAGTTCCGCCGCGGCATCAACAACGCCATGTCGGCGTCGCCACTGACCAAAAGGCTGTTCTGGGCCTATGTCGCGCTGACCGCGATCTCGATCCCGTTCAGCGCCACGCTGATCTTTTCGTTGAACAAGTTCATCAACAACCAGGTGTTCTGGACGATGATGTTCATCCTCGCCACCTATCTGGCGACGCGCCCGGGCTTTGTCTTCCGGCTGGCGCAGCTTTTGGTCGTCGGGGTGCTGATCGTTTCGGTCGCCGGGCTCTACGAGGCCTCGATCCAGCGCGTGATCTGGATGGATCATTTGCCGGGCTTCCTGCAGATCGATCCGGCGCTGCTCGAAACCTTCACCCAGTCGCAGGCGCGCGCCGGCACCGATGTCTATCGCGTCCGCGGCACGATGGGCGTCAGCCTGTATTACGCCGAATATCTGGCGATGCTGATGCCGCTGGTGCTGCACTTCATCGTCCGTGAAAAGGTTTTCACCTACAAGGTGATGCTGATCGCCGGGGCGTTTTCGGTGGCGGCCAACATGTTCCTGACCAATGCCCGGTCGGGGATGATCGGGCTGCTGATGTCGCTGGTCATCTATGCGTTCTTCGTCGTCAATCGCCAGCGCAAGCGCGATCCCGGCGCGCTCGCCACGGCATCGATGTTCTATGCCTATCCGATGGCGGTCATCATGCTCGCCGGGGCCGTGCTGGCCTCGGCGCGGTTGCGCGCGCTGACGCTGGGTGGCGGCCAGCACCAGGCCAGCACCGATGCCCGCAAGGCGCAGTGGGAAATGGGGATGCCGAAAATCTTCAACCACCCGCTCGGCCATGGCGTCGGCCGCGCCAACGAGGCGCTGAACTACACCAATCGCGGGGGCGCCAGCACCATCGACAGCTATTACCTGTCGCTGCTGATGGATTATGGCCCGCTCGGCTTCCTGTGCTTCATCGCGATGTTCGGAACGATCAGCCTGTTCGGCTTCAACACCTACAATGCCTCGACCAGCGAGGACCAGGATATCGCCGGGCCGTTCGCCGTCGGCCTGATCAACTTCCTTGTCATCAAGTCGGTGCTCAGCGCCGAGATCAACATTCCGCTGGCCTTCATGATGACCGGCTGCATCGTCGGGCTGATGTGGCAGCAGCAACAGGGCCGCAAGCAGGCACCGGCCGGCACTGTTCCCGACGCGATTCAGGGT
>JANOCM010000340.1:0-3282 GCA_031412175.1 Alphaproteobacteria bacterium | reverse complement strand
GCCGCATCACCGGCCTGTTCCAGAAACTTCCCTGAAAGACCGCCGCATGAGCAATGCCGAACAGATCGAATATTGGAACGGCAAGGTCGGCGAGACCTGGGTGCGGATGCAGGACCGCATGGATCACGCCCTCACGCCGGTGACATCGGCGCTGCTGTCGCTGGCGGCGCCGCAACCCGGCGAGCACATCCTCGATATCGGCTGCGGCAGCGGCGAAACGACGCTGGCGCTGGCGAGCGCGGCGGGGGAAGACGGCATCGTCATCGGGCTCGACATCTCCGAACCCTTGCTCGCCCGCGCCCGCGAACGCGCCGAGGAATTGCTCAGCGATGCCGAATTCCGCCAAGCCGACGCGGCGACGTTCGACGATGAAGCCGATGGCTTCGATCTGCTCGTCTCGCGGTTCGGCGTGATGTTCTTTGCCGACCCTGTGGCCGCCTTTGCCAACTTGTTTCGCCTCGCCTGCCCGGGTGCGCGCCTCTGTTTTGCGTGCTGGCAAGCGGCCGATGACAATCTCTGGGGCACGCTGCCCCTGCACCTGCTCGCCGATGTGCTGCCGCCACAGCCGCCGGCCGATCCCCACGCACCGGGGCCATTCGCCTTTGCCGATCCCGAGCACACTGGCGCCATTCTGGTCGAAGCCGGCTGGCAGGACATCGCCTTTCACGCGCTGCCGTTCGGCATGGTGATGGGCGAGGGGGATGACCCCGTCGCTGCCGCGGTGCACTTTGCGCTGCGCATCGGCCCGGCGGCGCGCGCCGTGCGCGAGGCCGGCCCCGAGGTCGAGGCTATCGCCAAGCTTCGCCTGAAAGACGCGTTTGCCGATTATCTCGCGGATGGCCAGGTCGCCTTGCCGGCCGCCATCTGGCTGGTTTCGGCGAAGGCCTGATTCGCGTGCCGCGGCTGGCGTGATGCCACTGCCGCTTGAGCAACGCGCGTGCGTCGCCTAAGTCCTTCGAAATGATTTCCAGCAACGATATCCGCCGCAGCTTCCTCGCGCATTTCGAAAAGGCCGGCCACCGTGTCGTGCCGTCGGCGCCACTGGTGCCGCAGAACGACCCGACGCTGATGTTCGTCAACGCCGGAATGGTGCCGTTCAAGAATGTCTTCACCGGCCTTGAAACGCGGCCCTATGTCACCGCCGCATCGTCGCAGAAATGCGTTCGCGCCGGCGGCAAGCACAATGATCTCGACAATGTCGGCTATACCGCGCGCCATCATACCTTCTTCGAAATGCTCGGCAATTTCAGCTTCGGCGACTATTTCAAGCCACAGGCGATCGAACACGCCTGGACGCTGCTGACCAAGGAATGGGGTATCCCCGCCGACCGCCTGACCGTCACCGTCTATCACACCGACGACGAAGCCGCGGCGCTGTGGAAGTCGATCGCCGGCCTGCCCGACGACCGCATCATCCGCATCGCCACCAACGACAATTTCTGGTCAATGGGCGACACCGGGCCGTGCGGGCCGTGCTCCGAAATCTTCTACGATCATGGCGACCATATCGCCGGCGGCCCGCCGGGCAGCCCCGACGAAGATGGCGATCGCTTTGTCGAGATCTGGAACCTCGTCTTCATGCAGTACGAGCAGGTCGATGCCGCAACCCGCCTCGACTTGCCGCGCCCGAGCATCGACACCGGCATGGGGCTGGAACGCATCGCCGCGGTGCTGCAGGGCGTCCACGACAATTACGATACCGACACGTTCAAGGCGCTGATCCGCGCCAGCGAGGAACGCACCCAGCCGGCGAGCGACGCGGCGTCGACCGCCTCGCATCGCATCATCGCCGATCACTTGCGCGCCAGCGGCTTTCTCGTCGCCGATGGCGTGCTGCCGTCGAACGAGGGCCGCGGCTATGTGCTGCGCCGGATCATGCGGCGCGCCATGCGCCACGCGCACCTGCTCGGCGCCGCCGAGCCATTGATGTACCGGCTTGTCCCCGCGCTGGTCGCCGAAATGGGCGTGGCGTTCCCCGAGCTGGCGCGCGCGCAGCCGCTGATCGAGGAAACGCTAAAGCTCGAGGAAACGCGGTTCCGCCAGACGCTCGTCAACGGCCTGCGGCTGCTCGATGAAGCGACCGCGAAAATGGGCCCCGGCGACGTGTTGCCCGGCGATGTCGCGTTCAAACTCTATGACACCTTCGGCTTTCCCTATGACCTGACCGAGGACGCCTTGCGCGCTAACGGCCAGACGGTCGATCGCTCCGGCTTCGACGTGGCGATGGCCGAACAGAAGCGCGCCGCCCGCGCCGCCTGGACCGGCAGCGGCGCCAAGGCTTCGGACACGGTGTGGTTCGATATCGTCGAAGCGTCGGGCGCCAGCGAATTCACCGGCTATACCGGTTTGAAGGGCCAGGCGCAGGTCGTCGCGCTGGTGCAGGATGGCCGCCAGGTCGATCGCGTCGCGGCCGGCGCCAGTGTCGATATCGTCACCAACCAGACGCCATTCTATGGCGAATCGGGCGGCCAGGCCGGCGATGCCGGCACGATCAGCGGCGATGGCGTGGCGATCACCGTCACCGATACGTCAAAGCCGCTCGGCAAGCTGCACGTCCATCACGGCAAGGTCGACAGCGGCAGCATTGCCGTTGGCGACACCGTTTCGCTCATCGTCGATGGCGGCAAGCGCGACCGGCTGCGCGCCAACCATTCGGCGACGCACCTGCTCCACGCGGCGCTGCGCCACCGCCTCGGCGGCCATGTCACGCAAAAGGGCTCGCTCGTCGCCGCCGACCGGTTGCGTTTCGATTTCAGCCAGCCGCGTGCGTTGACCGCCGACGATATCGCCGCGGTCGAAGCGGACGTGAACGCCCAGATCCGCGGCAATCGCGCCGTGACGACCCGGCTGATGACCCCAGATGCGGCGATCGAGGCCGGCGCGCTGGCGCTGTTCGGTGAAAAATACGGCGAGGAAGTTCGCGTCCTCAGCATGGGCGGCGATGACGAGGCGAATTATTCGACCGAATTGTGCGGCGGCACGCATGTTACCGCGCTCGGCGACATCGGCTTGCTGAAAATCACCTCGGAATCAGCTGTCGCCAGCGGGGTGCGGCGCATCGAAGCGCTGACCGGCGAAGCGGCGCGCAAATATCTGACCGACCAGGAGGACCGGTTGAAGGCTGCCGCGGCGGTGCTGCGCGTTCGCCCCGAAGAGGTCGCAGCGCGCGTCGAGGCGCTGGTCGAGGAGCGCAAGCGGCTCGACCGCGAGCTCGCCGAAACGAAAAAGGCGCTGGCGATGGCCGGGCCGGCGACCGGCGGCGGGGCCGCAGCGCCCGAAAAC
>JANOCM010000339.1:0-15605 GCA_031412175.1 Alphaproteobacteria bacterium | reverse complement strand
GACACCAAATCAACCCGATACGCTGATCAGCCTGACCGACCTGATGAAGCTCATCAGCGTCAGCAGCCGGACCACGGTTTACCGTTATCTCGACGAGAACCCCGAGTTTCCGCGGCCCTGCAAAATCGGCGGTCGCCGTGGAGGTGCGGTCATCATGGTCGATGAAGCGAGCCAGGTCGGAACCGAGCGGCTCGCCAAGTTGATTGACCTCGCCAATCGGATGGACGTCGGACGGCTTGTTCTTGCCGGCGACACACGCCAGTTGCAGGCGATCGAGGCCGGCAAGCCGTTCGTGCTGTTGCAGAAGGCCGGCCAGCCGACCTCCACAATCGCCGAGAACCTGCGCGCAACCTCGCCGCAGATGCGAGCGCTCAATGCCGCGCTCGAACAACACGACTTGCCGCGCGCCTTCGATATCCTTCGTTCCGACACCATCGAGGTGCCGTTCGCGTCAGGCCCGGCGATGGTGGCGCGGCTATGGGTGGACCTTCCACCCGATCAGCGCGAAAAGACGCTGTTGCTCGCCTCCGGCCGCGCCATGCGCAGCGCCGCAAACACCACGGTGCAGGAAGCGCGCT
Source organism: Alphaproteobacteria bacterium (assembly GCA_031412175.1). Lineage (GTDB taxonomy): Bacteria > Pseudomonadota > Alphaproteobacteria > Sphingomonadales > Sphingomonadaceae > Sandarakinorhabdus. The sequence continues at coordinate 15,027 of JANOCM010000339.1, read as the reverse complement.
TCATCCGCGGCGAACTCGCGGGCAAGGGACTGCCCCTGACCGTGCTCGACCGGGTGACCATCACCCGCGAGGGTGCCCGCCAGAAGAAGGGTTATCGCGACGGGCGGCTTGTCGAGTTCCGCACGAACCTTCCAAGTCAAGGAATCCACCAGGGCGACCGAGGCGTGGTGCAAGGGATGGACAAGGGACAGGTTGTTCTTGCCATAGCAGACGGCAGCCACAGCCGGTTCGAACCCGATTGCCTGCCCCGCAATCTCGCGCATAATGCGGTGACCATTTACGAGCCCAAGCAACTGCCGCTGTTCGGTGGCGACCGCATCCGCTGGACCGACAACGACCGTGAGCGTGGCCTTCTCAACGGCGACATGGCGACGATCGAGCGCGCGGAACAGGACGCCATCACCATCCGGACCCAGGGCGGCGAGCGGTTGCAACTAAGCCCAAACGACCCGATGCGCGAAAAGCTCGACCTCGCCTATGCCGTCAATGTCCACATTGCCCAAGGCAAGACCGCGACCAACGGCATAATCCTGATGAGCGAGCGCGAGAAGCAACACCAGCCGCGCGTTCCTGGTCGCCGTTACCTGGATCGCCGAACGGGCCGTGCTTGTCGTCGACAATGTCAAAGGCCTCGAACGCAACATCATGCGCCGCGAGGACGAAAAGACCTCGGCGATCGAGACGGCCAAACCGCCGTCACAGGATCGAGCCAATGTACCGGAGCGTGAGCGCGAGCGCGTTCGGGAGCGTGTACCAGAACGCGAAATAGTCTTCGACATGGATATGGATATGGGGATGTGACCGGGGGAACGTCGCCAACGGAACAACCAATTGCTACAAATGGAAACTATTTGTATGACCAGAAAATTCTGTAGGTTTGGAGTCGCTGCTCATGAACATCCAACGCGGCAAGCTCGTCAGTGGCGGACGCCTGCAGCTTCCGGCCGAGCTGCGGCGCGAGCTGTCGCTGGCTGACGGCGACACGGTGCTGATGGAAGTGGTTGATGGTGAACTCCATGTCCGCCCACTCCGCGACGCCGTCGCCCGCGTCCAGGCGCGGTTGCGACAGTTCGTGCCTGCGCATGTGTCATTGTCGGACGAATTGATTGCCGATCGACGCGCAGCCGCCGACCGTGAGTGACAAACACTATATCCTCGATGCATCGGCGTTGCTCGCCGTCATGTTGGGCGAGCCCGGAGCGGATGCGGTCCATGCGGTGCTCGACCGTGCCAAAATCGGTGCCGTCAATTTATCCGAAGTCGTCGCCAAACTTCAGGAGCGCGGCGTTCCTGACGACGCCATCGACCAGAGCCTTGCCGACCTCGATCTGACCATCGTCCCGTTCGACCAGGATCAGGCAATGCGCGCCGGAAAGCTCCGGCTTGCGACACGAGGCGCAGGACTGTCACTCGGGGACCGCGCATGCCTTGTTGTCGCCGACGCGCTCGGAGCCGTTGCGATCACGACCGACCAGGTATGGACGAAAGTGTCGCTTGATATCGAGATTGCCTTCGCTCATTCCTGAGAATGCCCGACCGCAGAATAAATTTGGTCACGAATACGCAACGGTATTTGGAATCAGGTCTCCAAACGCACAGCGGACTTATAGCCCCCAGCAGAGCCGCCACGCTTCGTCACGATATCGTCGATTTTCGCCGGCGCGAACGCAACGTCCGACGTCCATGCCCCAAAGCCGCCGGCGGAGTTTACAGCCTTCACCCATTCATCGAGCGCGGCGCGCTTTGCCTTGTTCTGCGGGCTGTCCTCGCCCTTGATTTCCAAAACGAGCGTTGAACCATTGGCCATGCGGACAAGGAAATCCGGATAATAGCGCCGCCGCGAACCGTTCCACATATACATAATCTGAAAGCCGAGATGGTCGTTCTTGGCATAGGCCACCACCTCATCGCGCTTTTCAAAGACGTTGGCCGCATAGCCCTCCCAGCTTGCATCACCGACCACATGGCTGATGTGCGACCGCATTGTCGGCACGTTCGGCTTTGTCGAATACCAGGTCCGCATACGTGCCGTTGAGCCGATCGGATTCTCGTCATCATAGACTGGCACCAGGCTGGTCACATTCTGCTCGGTGATGACCTGCATCAGATGCTGCACCACGAGATCGAGATTGAGCGCGATCAGGATTCGTCGCTTCAAACCGTCAGCGTGGAACAGCGACGCAATCTCGAGCCGGTCCGATTTCAGGAATGTCTCGACCAACCGCACCAACTGCATCACCATAGCCCTCGGTGCCCGTAAAGCTGCGCTGCAATTGCGGGAACACCTTTTGCGCCGCGCGGAACACCAGTTGCTGAAGCCTGAACCCGTCCGGCAACAGCTTCTCCAGATCGAGCGCCGCCATCTTGCCCCAGTCGGCCACGCCCGCCAGCGCCGGCGCGACATCCGCGGCCGACACGGTGCTGGCCGGATCGAGCGTCAGCACCTGCACCTGAGCCCAATCCACGACCAGGGTCGGCTTCACCTTGGTCTCGACGCGCAGCACATTCGGCCAACGGATTTCCAAATCGCTGCGTTCGGGGACGACTTCGATCTGCGTGCTTGGTTTGGGCGGTGGCGGCGCCGTGCCATCGTCATCGCTGCTCTCGAAGATCGAAAGCGGCACCCCGAATACGTTGACATATTCGGTGGCAAACAACCCGGTATCGGGGTCCTTCTCATAGGATAAGAATGGATGCCGAGTTCCCAAGTGTCGCGAAACGCTTTAATCGTCTCCGGCTCTTGCGTCAGATCGGCATCGGCACCGTCTTTCACATCGCGCTGGCCGGTAAACGGCTGAAAAGTCGACCCGAATTTGATGCCATAGGGCGGATCGAAATAGATCATCTGGACTTGGCCCGCCATGCTCTCCTTCTGCAGCAGCGAGTTCATCACCAGCAGGCTGTCGCCCGCCACCAGCCGGTTAGCCCAGCCGAGGGGGTGGCGATAGAAATCCAGCGCTTGGGTGAGCGGCACCGGCTTGAACGGCGCATCGAACAGGCCGGGCTGCGCCGGCGCCGCTGGCTCCGAAATCGCCTTCTTGACCGCCGCGAGCACTCGCGCTGGATCGATGCGTTCATGGCCGTGGAGCGAGACAGTATCGACGGCGAAACTCGTCCGCTCGGCTTTGCCCGCCCAGGCGAGGTAGGGCTGCCCCAGCGCCTTCAATTCCGCCAGCGCGGCGTGCATCACCGCCGCATCACCACTGGCCAGCGCATTATCGATCAGCGTTTCAACGCCCGCCCGCCCGACATCGAATTGCAGCGCCGGATCAAGATGCGGATCATATTTCCACACCGTCTTTGGCTGCTCCGGATCATTTTCCGCCCGCACCAGCCCGACCTGCGGAATGTTCACCCGCTGATCGGGGTGGCTTTAGCTAGTGACTTCGGGCCCGACACCGGCCGGCCGGGGCACGGCCTTGCGCCTGCCGCGCGTCGACGCTTCTATCAGCGCTGCAAGGCTGAATTCTTCACGCCGGCCGAATCATCTTCATCATTCATATCGTTGTTCAAAACATCGCCCCCAGTCGCGCGCCGATAACATAACCCTAACTGTTGCAATGGCGAAGCAGGTTTGCGCCGAAAGTCCAGGATTGGCGTTTGCTCTGGCCATGTGGTAGAAAAGAAGACTTAAGGATAGAAAGCTACCGCGTGAGCCTCAACATCAAGGACCCCGAAGCGCACCGCCTCGCCCAGGCCATCGCGCAGGCGACCGGCCAGAGCATGACGCGCGTTGTCACCGATGCGCTGCGCGAGCGCTATGCCCGGATCGAGCACCGTCGCGGCAAGGCGAGTGTGGCCGAATTGCTGGCCATCGCCGACCGCGCCGCAGCGCATGTGACCCGCCCCTATGCCAACCACGCCGATTTTCTGTATGACGAAAACGGGCTGCCGAAATGATCATCGACACCTCGGCTTTGGTCGCAATCCTCTATCGCGAACCCGAAGCCGCAGCTTTCATTCAGCGCATCCATGACACGGATAGCTGCCGCATCAGCGTCGCCACCTGGCTCGAATCGGCGATGGTGGTGGAAAGCCAGCTCGGCCCCGACGGCATGCGCCAGGCCGAAGCCTTTTTCCGCCGCGCCGGCATCACCATCGAACCCGTCACCGTCGCGCATGGCGAACTGGCGCGTCAGGCATTCCTCGATTTCGGCAAGGGCCGCCACAAGGCCGGGCTAAATTATGGCGACTGCTTTTCCTATGCGCTGGCAAAGGCAACAGGCGAGCCGCTGTTGTTCAAGGGCAATGATTTCGCCATGACCGATATCGAGGCGGCGGCGTGAGCGACAATCTCGCCGACCGGGAACAAGCGCATGTGCTCCGCGATGAAGCCCGCGCCGGCGGCTTGCGGTTTGAGGCATACTTGCCGGGCCGTCTTGCCGACTGGTTGCTGGAACACGTCGAGAAGGGCCATTTCGTTGACCCATCCGAAGCCGTGTTCGTGATGGTTGGTCTGTTCCGCGATATGGAGCCGCACCAGGACCTGCGCGACGAGCTGCTGCGGCGAAAGCTGCAAGGGGCCATGGACGATCCACGCCCAGCCGAACCTGCAAGCGACGTTTTCAACGCCCTTGAGCGCAGATATGCCGAACCACTGCCCCAGCCGGCACGCTGGCTCAGATGAGCAGCAAGCGACACGCCATGCGGGAAGGCTGCAACAATTTGGGATTTAAGAACTGCAAAATAGCAACTTTTCGGGTGTTAAGACTGCCAATCAGGCTGGATCAGCTGCAATGCGCTCAATCAGCCCGGCCCATTTCGCCAGCGCCTGCTTGCGCGGCTCGAACAGCTGGGACTTGTTGTAAATCCGCATGATCTTCGACGTAGTCGCGGTTGCGACATGGTTGAGGATACGGTCGGCAACCGCGATCTCGATCCCGAGTTCGTCGCACGCCTGCGTGCTGAACGTCGTTCGAAGGTCATGAATCGTCCAGTGCGGTATCGGAACAGCGTCGCGCCCCGATGCTTCAGCAGCCTTCTTGCGAGCCGCGAAAATCGCCGCGTCCAACCGCCGCTTGGCTTTGGTAAAGCCGGACACCGGCGTGTCACCGGTCATGCTGAAAATGTAGTCGCAATCCTGGAGCCGAGCCGGATCAGCGATCGCTTCCTTGATGATCGACCGTGCCAGCGCCGAAAGCGGCACACGCAAGGCGTTGTCGCGCTTGGTCCGGTCAGCCGGCAACGTCCATATCGCGCCATCAGGCGCGTTGTTCGGGCCTAGGTCGAGCTCATTGATCGACATGGCGGCGATCTCCTCGCGGCGCGTCGGAACCGGGATGAGCAATCGATAGAAAGGTCCGAACGGGTAGCCGAGCGTGCCCGCGGCATTCCAGATCTCGCGCGATTCAGCCATCGAGTGACAGCGATCCCGTTGGCGCGCCTTTGACGGCTTCTTGATGGTCGCGGCCGGGCAGGCCGCAAGGATTTCTTCAACGACACATCAGTTGAAAAATGCCCGAGCATAGGCCAGCCCACGGTTGGCCGCTATCGGGGATTTAATCGCATGTTTGCGAACAGCGTCGGCGATGTCGGCGCGAACGATCGAGGTGATTTCCCGGTCTGCAAGGGCTCGCAGCACTCCGCTAGACCCATCAAGCGCGCTCCGAACGCCGTCGCCGCCGCGCAGTTGGACAAGCTTGACCTTTTGGTACTGGTCGAGAACATCACCCAACGTCCTGCGGGCAGCGACGGCCACCCTCCCCTGTCGGAAAACTAATGATCACTGTACAACGCCCGGCAGCGAAGACTTTCTGCGCCACTTCGTCTCCACTGTACCCGAAGCAATGGTCAAGGTTGCCGGTCACGCTCGCGGCGGTGCAGTGGGGCTGAAGGCGAACTTGGATCACGTCACTCGCAACGCCAAGCTCGCTGCTGATACGCGGCACGGCAACCGCGTTCGAAGCCGCACATACGGATCAGCGATTTTCTTCGCCGTTGTGATGCAGTAAACTCACTTCTGCTATCCTGCCGCTCCACCTAGGATTTGGCCTGATGAGTAGGGAGACGAGTCATGGACGCGAGAATTGGTGATATTGGCGGTGGTTGCCCGGTTGAGCGCCCCTCGACAGTTCGCTCCCTGCTCGGCCGCACCAATCGCGATTGGTGGCCGGAGGCGCTGCCGCTCGACGTTCTCAACCAGGGCGGTCTTTCATCCGACCCGATGGGCGACGATTTCGACTATGCCGAATCGTTCAACCAGCTCGATTATCCTGCTCTCAAGGCGGATCTCACCGCTCTGATGACCGACAGCCAGCCCTGGTGGCCGGCGGACTATGGCAATTACGGCGGCCTTTTCATCCGCATGGCCTGGCATGCCGCCGGCACCTATCGGACGGCAGACGGACGCGGCGGCGCCAACAGCGGTCAGCAGCGGTTTGCGCCTCTCAACAGCTGGCCGGACAACGGCAATCTCGACAAGGCGCGGCGGCTGCTGTGGCCGATCAAGCGCAAATACGGCAAACATATCAGCTGGGCCGATCTTTTCATTCTCGCCGGCAACGTCGCGATCGAGTCGATGGGCGGTCCGATTTTTGGCTTCGGTGGCGGCCGCCGTGACGTATTCGAGCCCGAGCGCGACATCTATTGGGGCACCGAAACGCAATTCGTCGGCCATCCCGACAACAAGACCCGCATCCTGCCTGAAGAGCAGCTCGAATTGGAAAATCCGCTGGCGGCGATCCAGATGGGCCTGATCTACGTCAATCCGGAAGGCCCCGGCGGCGTTCCCGATGCCCTGCAATCGGCGCGCGACATCAAGCTGACGTTCGAGCGGATGGCGATGAACCATGAGGAGACCGTAGCGCTGACGGCCGGTGGCCACACGTTCGGCAAGGCGCATGGCGCCGGCGATGCCGGCCTTGTCGGTGTGGCGCCTGAATCCGCCGACATCGCGCTGCAGGGCCTTGGCTGGGCGAACGCGCATGAAACAGGGATCGGTGCCCATGCCATCACCAGCGGTATCGAGGGGTCCTGGGTGAATACCCCGACCGAATGGTCGGCGAATTATTTCCGTCTGCTCCTCGACTATGAGTATGAACTGGTGCGCAGTCCGGCGGGTGCCAAGCAATGGCGGCCGGTAAACCAGCGCGAGGAGGACATGGCGCCCGACGCACATGACCCGTCGAAGCGCGTGCCCACCATGATGACGACCGCCGACATGGCGTTGAAGGTCGACCCCGAATTTCGGGTGATTTCCGAAAAATTCCGTCACGACCATGAAGCGTTCAAGGACGCCTTTGCGCGCGCCTGGTTCAAGCTTACCCATCGCGACATGGGCCCAAGGGTTCGCTACCTAGGGCCGGAGGTGCCCGAGGAGGAACTGATCTGGCAGGACCCTGTGCCTGCCGGCACAGCGCCTTCCGACGCCGACATCAGCGCCTTCAAGACGAAGATCCTCGGCTCTGGCCTGAGCATCGGCCAACTCGTGAAGACGGCCTGGGCATCGGCGTCGAGCTATCGCCGGTCTGATCATCGTGGCGGCGCCAATGGCGCCCGGCTCCGGCTCGAGCCTCAGAAGCACTGGGCGGTCAACGAGCCCGATGAGCTTGACGGCATCCTTGCCACGATCGATGGGCTGCGCGGGCCCTTGTCCATGGCCGATGCGATTGTCCTGTCCGGCACGGCCGCGATTGAAAAGGCGGCGCACGACGCCGGCTGCGACGTAACGGTGCCCTTCACCGGCGGCCGCGGGGATGCATCGCAGGACTGGACCGACGCAGAGAGCTTCGCCGTCATGGAGCCGGCGGCCGATGGCTTCCGCAATTACCTCAAGACAAAGCACGCGGTGAAGACTGAGGAAATGCTTATCGATCGGGCTTCGCTTCTCGGCTTGTCGGTCCCGGAAATGACGGTGCTGGTCGGCGGTCTACGGGTGCTAGGGGCCAATTACAAGGATGCGCCCGACGGCGTCTTCACCGATCGCAAAGGTCAATTGACTAACGACTTCTTTGTCAATCTGCTCGACAATGGCACCTTCTGGAAGGTGGTCGACGAAAGCGCCGATGAGACCTTCATCGGCTATGACCGCGGTGGCCAGAATGAAAAGTGGCGCGCGACCCGTACCGATCTGATCTTTGGTTCGAACAGCCAGTTGCGCGCGGTTGCCGAGGTCTATGCCGAAAAGGGCAATGAACGGAAGTTCGTAGACGATTTCATCAAGGCGTGGACCAAGGTGATGAATGCCGACCGCTTTGACCTGCCGCAGAACACCGACAGCGTCGAACCTGTCGGTATCGCGGAGCCGGCGACGGTAAGGTAGGAGACGACACGGCGGCGTCAGGTGCCGAGGCACTCGACGTCGCCCGGGCGAGCCGACAGGAGGATGTCCGATGCATCGCAAAGAGGTCGACGGGCTCGACCCGCGCCAGCAGCACTGGGTCGCGGCTGTCGAAGCGCCGATGCGCGACTGGTGCGCAGCGCCCGGCTGCCGCGCCCATGCCCGCTTTCTGGTCGACGGCGACAAAAAGGCTCCGTCGCTTGCGCGGTTCGAGTGTTTTCAAAGCCGCGCCGAATGCCTCACCTGGATCATGGCCAACGGCTGCGAATTGAACAGTCACATGCCCGGCGCCAAGATCCACCCGGCGCCGCTCGCCAAATGGTTGTTGGGGCTCGCATGAACCCGTGTGCGTGGCGGGCTCATGTATCTGTTGGGAACCCGCGCTCTCAGCGAATTGTGCAGTTTTCCGCAAAAGTAAAAGCACGCGACTTTGATGAATAGCCCATTTTAGCCAATTATGGTGGCTTCAGCCATGGAGTTATGGTGTCTGAAAACCGATAACATGTTGTTATCATTTTACATGACCTTTGATGTTATGATTTTTGGGCGACTGTAACGGAATTGCCAAGCTGCCGCTCTGCGATGATCACAAACCGATTCAGACATTCGAATATTTTTGGTGCGAAGTCGCCGCGTGCAGCGCACCGCCACCACGCACCGCGCACAGCCGGCTGACCTTTGCCCAGGCGTTCAACTCATTGGGCACGACGATTTTCAGCCTCGCCAGCGAGGGCCTTGGCAAGCGCGCCGCCGAGGGATCGGGGCTGATCTGCGTCGCCATCGTCGGCGGCGCCATCATTCCGCCGCTCACCGGCGCGGTCGCCGATGCGACGACGCTGCAATGGGCGCGGATCGTGCCGGCGCACTGCTATGCCGTGATCCTGGGGTACGGGGTATATGCGCGGCGGCCGGTGGTGATTTAAGGACTGTCGCGGGTAGGGAAGCGCACGAACGCCCCCCAGCCCGGCATTGTCGATTGCGACAATGCAGCTTGGTTCGGGGGCGGCTTTCGCGGCAAACGAATGCATGCACTGCGATTATAGCCAGCTCGAGCCGAGACATAACCGACAGGTGCAACAATGACAAAATGGTTGGCGCTTATCCGAATTTGCCTCATCGCTGGCTTGACATCGGGGCATGCCGGATTGCGCGCCGAGCCGGGGCCGGCCGAAACCTTCGGACCGCTGTTTGCCGATGTCCAGTCACAACGCATCTATGCCGACAGCAAGGTCTTTGCCGATGCCGAACCGCGTGACACGCCGGCCGCCATCATGCAGCGCTATGCAGCGGAACGACCCGCCAACCCCGACGCGTTGCGCGCCTTTGTGCTTCGCAACTTCCGCCTGCCCGACAGTGCCGCCAGGGCCGGCCTGCGCCAGCACATCCAGTCGCTCTGGTCGGTCCTGACGCGACCACCCCTGATCGACCCCGGCCCGGGCAGTTCGGCCATTGCGCTGCCCGCCGCCTATGTTGTCCCCGGTGGCCGGTTCCGCGAGATCTACTATTGGGACAGCTATTTCACGATGCTCGGGTTGGCCGCCGATGGCCGGCACGAACTCGTCGATACGATGCTTGCCAACTTCGGCAGCCTTATCGATCGCTACGGGATGATCCCCAACGGCACGCGCACCTATTATCTCAGCCGCTCGCAGCCGCCGTTCCTCGCAGCGATGCTGGCGCTGGCAAGACCCGGCGACACGGCCACCGAGGCGCGCCGCCTCGCCATGCTGCGCGCCGAGCATCGATTCTGGATGCGCGGCGAAACCTGCCTGGCGGCGGCAACAACGGCGTGCGAACATGTCGTGCGGCTCCCCGATGGCGCGATCCTCAACCGCTACTGGGACATGAAGGACACGCCGCGCGACGAATCCTGGGCCGAGGATGTGGCGACAGCAGCGCGTTCGGCACGGCCGGCAGCGGATACCTGGCGCGACCTGCGCGCCGCAGCCGAAAGCGGCTGGGATTTTTCGTCGCGCTGGCTGGCTGATCCCGCGCGGCTCGACACGATCCGCACCACCGCGATCGTGCCGGTCGACCTCAACAGCCTGCTCTGGCAGCTCGAGCGCAGCATCGCCACGCGCTGCGCGCTTGTCGATCCGGCCTGCGCCGGAAACTTTAAGCAGCGTGCCGATGCCCGTGCCGCGGCGATCGACCGTTATCTGTGGGACAGGGATTGCGGCTGCTTCGGCGATTGGGATCGCAGCGCCGGCAAGCGCACGGGAATTGTGTCGGCAGCAACGCTTTATCCGCTGTTTGCAGGGCTGGCGTCGCCGGGTCAGGCGCGCGCGGTCGCCGGAACCGTGCAGTCGCGATTGCTCGCACCGGGCGGCCTGCGCACCACTCTGACCACGACCGGGGAACAATGGGATGCTCCCAATGGCTGGGCACCGCTGCAGTGGATCGCTGTCGACGGCCTCGCGCGATACGGCGAAGCGTCGCTGGCGCGGGACATCGCGGCGCGCTGGCTCGCCACCGTCGACCGCGGTTATCGCGAGACCGGGCGCCTGCTGGAAAAATACGATGTCGAGACGCGCCGCCCGGGCGGGGGCGGCGAGTATGCGCTGCAGGATGGCTTTGGGTGGACCAACGGCATTGCCAGCGCCTTGATGGAGCGTTTCCCGGACCTCGATCCCGATACTGCTGCCGCAAGTCCCGTCGCCGACCGGCTTGACCATTAAGTCTTCGTTACGACTGCGTGTCGGATGTGGCGGATTCGCAACACCTGGTCACGAACAGCGCCCCCGATTGGATGAATCCTCAAGAATCGGTAAAGATGCAATCGATTTCAGTGTCAAAGTAAAGACGAGCCTCATACAGTCTCTCGAAATTGCCGGACAACGGCGAACTGCGTGCGTTGGCTTTGGGGAGGTGTTATGAATCCGCGGATCACATTTCGTGCGATACTGCTTGCGGGCTCGGCCTGCGCGGTCGCTCCCGGCTTTGCCCAGGAGGCACCGACAACGACGGCAGCCACGGCCGGGGTCGAGGACGCCGAGATCATCGTCACCGGCCAGACCACGCGCGACCGTGCGCTGATCACGGCATCGGCCGACATCACCGTCGCCAACGAAGCCGCGCTGATCCGCAAGGCGCCGCGATCGACCGCCGACCTGCTCGAGCTGGTGCCGGGCATCTTTGTCGAAGGCACCGCCGGCGAAGTGTCGAACAATTATTCGGTGCGCGGCCTGCAGGGCGGCGGCAGCGTTTCGTCCAGCTTGAGGAAGATGGCCTGCCGATCATCTATGGCGGCGGCGGCGCCGATTTCTTCTTTTCGCAGGATGCCACGATCGACCGGCTTGAAGCGGTCAAGGGTGGCTCCTCGGGGGTGCTCACCGTCAACGGCGCCGGTGCGACGATCAATTTCCTGTCGCGCAAGCCCAACCACGAGCAACTCGAAGGCCTCGCCCGCTTTTCCGGCTACAGCTATGGCCTGAAGCGCGGCGATTTCTACCTGTCGGCGCCGATCACCGACAAGGTGGCGTTCAACATCGGCGGCTTTGTCCAAAGCAGCCCCGGCGTGCGCCGCAACCCGTTCGATTACGCCGGCTATCGCCTCAAGGGCATGATCGAATACAAGTTCGATGACGGCGGCTTCATCCGCCTGACCGGCAAGATCGGCGATGTGAAATCGGCCTATTATGCCGGCCAGCCCTATGCGCTCAACAACGGCAAGCCCGGCGCCATCCCCGGTCTCGATCCGCTGAAGGACAATATCAACGGCAGCGCCTTTGCGCTGATCTCCGTCCCGGTTTCGACCTTTGTCGAGCCCGACGGTTTCCGCGATTTCCGCCTGAGCGAAGGTGTGCGGGTGAAGACCAAGCAGCTGCGCATCGATTTCGAAAAGCCGCTGAGCGATTCGATCGACCTGTTTGCCCGCGCCCGCTATCTCGGCCTCGAATCCGATTTCAACGGCCTGTTTCCGGGGTCGGGCACCGGTAACGCCGGGCTTGCCAGCGCAGTCGATTACCTGACGCCGGGGTCGTCACCGATCAACGGCTTGCTGGCGGCGGGCCAGGCGGCGTTCCCGACGACGGTGCGATTCGGCGCACGCAACCTGCGCACCGGCGTCGTGCTCGGCGCCAACCAGACGGCGCAGCTCAATGGCCTGAACGGCAACGGCTTTTTGCAGCAGACGACGCTCAACCATGATTTCCAGTCGGGCCATGATTTCGGCTCGAACTTCGGCGCGCGCTGGGAATACAAGGGCGACAATATCAGTAACTCGCTGACAGCGGGTGTGCTCTACTACAACGTCAAGCGGTCGCAGAACCAGTCGGCGACGGCGAGTTCGATCACTGACGTCAAGAACAACGCCGATCTGTATGACATCGTCTCGCTCGATGCGAACAACAACGTCATCGGCACATTGAGCGACAATGGCCTGATTTCCTATGGCAATTGGGGCGCCGGCATTCGCGAGAGCCGCGATTCGTCGATCTCGCTCTACGCCAACGACGAATTGGCGATCGGCGACAAGATCCGCATCGATGGCGGCATCCGCTGGGAAAGCGACCGCGCCGAATTCCGCGACGGCCAGGGCGCCGCGGTCAACCAGCCGGTGCCGGCGGGTGTCGGCGGGGTGGTCCGCGATGTCGGGTCGACCTTCAACGGCAATTATGTCGTCACCAAGAAGACCCAGCGCGACGTCGCCTGGACGATCGGTGCGAACTACCTGTTCACTCCCAATCTGTCGATCTATGCGCGCTATGCCGATGGTTTCCAGACCAACGGCGTCAACCCGACAACCGGCATCGTGCTGTATGAAGCCGGGGTGCGGTTCAAGTACGAACGCTACATCAACGGCTCGGTGACGGTGTTCCGCACCGATTTCAAGGATCAGTTCTACCAGTTCATCGATCCCCTCGATCCGACGCGGCTGACGAATTTCCAGGCCGATCTTAAGACCACCGGTGTCGAAATCGACGCCAATATTCGCCCCGTCGACTGGTTGTCGGTCGATGTCTCGGCGGTGTTCCAGAGCCCGACGCTCAACAATCTGCGGCTCGACGGTGTCGTGCAGTCGACTTTTGACGGCAACCGTCCGGAACGCACGCCATCGACGCTGTGGACCGTCACGCCGACGATCAAGCTGCCGGGCAATCTGGGCGAGGTCTATGGCCGCTACAAATACATCGGCAAGATCTTCGCCGATTCGGGCAATGGCGTCGCCCTGCCCGGCTATGGCATCACCAGCATCGGCGTGACCTTCAACGTGACCGACCGCATCCAGGTCAATGTCAACGGCGACAATATCTTCAACGTCATCGGCCTGACCGAAGGCAATCCCCGCCAGGGGCAGGTGCAGAATGCCGATTCGGGCTTCTTCTATGCTCGCGGCATCGTAGGGGCGACCTATGGCGGGTCGGTCACCGTGCGTTTCTGACCGTGATCCGCCTGCCTGTCGCGGTCGCCGCAGCTGCCGCCCTCCTCGGCAGCGCTGCGGTGGCCGCACCCGACGTCGCCTATCGGCTGAACGAGGGCCAGAACCTCAACGCCTTTGTCCGCGAAGGCCCGGTCGCCGCGCATCTGCTGCTGCGGTCGGGGCGTGAGCCGCGCATCCTGGTAGCGTTTCCGGCCGGGAACAGCGGCGTCGGCCTGTGGTTCGAACCGCTGGCGCGCGATGCGACCTGGCGGCTTGAAACGCCGCCGGTCGGCAGCAACGCCGGCCCGCTGCACGGCATCGTCGCCACTGCGACCATCGACGCGCCGCGGCTGGTGCCCAGGCAGGCCGTGCTGTCGAGCGTGCGCTTCCTGCGCGATTACCAGGCCGTCGGCCGCGCCCCTGCCGAAATCGCCGTGGCACCGATGATTGGGCGCGACACCATTACTTATCGCCGCCAGCGCCTCGACGGCGCGCCGGGCTATGCACTGGTGCTGCGCGTGCTCGAAGGGCGCATCGCCGATGGCGCGATCGTCGCGGGGCGAAGCGGCCGCATCCGCCTGGCAATCACCGCGCGGACCGGCGACAAGCCGCTGACGCCCTTGGCCATCGGCCAAGTGCTCAATGCCCGCGCTGCCGCCGATCCGGCGGCGCGCCAGGCGCTGGCGTTCCTCAGCTATCGCGAGAAATTCCTCGCCGGGTCGTGGCGCTTCAACACCTATTTCGGCCGTGACACGCTGATGTCGATCCGGCTGTTGATGCCGGCGCTGCAGCCGGCGGCGGTCGAGGCCGGGCTTGCCTCGGTGCTGGCGCGACTGTCACCGGGCGGCGAGGTCGCGCACGAGGAAGGCATCGGCGAGTTCGCCGTGGTTCGCAATCGCCAGCTCGGCACCGGCGGCGACGCGGCCGAGCTCGACTACAACATGGTCGACGACGACTATATGCTCGGGCCGGTCGCCGCCGACTATCTCGCCGGCCCCGGCCGGGCCCGCGCCCGCGCCTGGCTGGGCAGCCGTATTGCCAGCGAAGCCCAGCCCGGCCAGCGCACTGCCGTCGGCGCCCTGCTGGCACGCAACCTGCGCTTCGTCGTCGACCGCGCCGCGCCCTTTGCCGCGGCTCCATCGGTCGACCGGCTTATTGCCATCATGCCGGGCCGGATGAGCGGCGAATGGCGCGACAGCGATGAAGGGCTGGGCCGCGGCACGCGCGCCTATGATGTCAACGCGGCGCTGGTGCCGGCGGCGCTGGCGGCGGCAGACAGGCTGTTTCGCGCCGGCTTGCTCGATCGCTATCTGGCACCCGGCGACCGCGCCGCCTTTGCCCGCGCCGGCGCGCTGGCGCGCATCTGGCGCACCCGCGCGCCGCCGCT
>JANOCM010000338.1:0-1594 GCA_031412175.1 Alphaproteobacteria bacterium | reverse complement strand
CATCGGCACCTGATCGCCGCCGCGGCCGAAGCGATCGGTGCGCCAGACCTGTTCGACCGCGATGCCCGATTTCAACCCGGCGATGAAGCGCGACAGGTTGCGCGCCGGGCTGTCGACTTCGCCGCCGTTGTAGCGGCGGCGGGCGGCCTGCTCCGGCGTTTCGGTCGCCTTGGTGCCTTCCGAAAACACCCGCACGGTCTTTTCGTCCTTGAAGCCACCCGAACCTGTCGAATTGCCGATGATGTCGTTGTTGAGCACGGCCTCGACGCGCCAGCCCTTGGCCTTGGCAGTTTCCGCCAGCAGCCCGCCGCCGAACAGCCCCTGTTCCTCGCCCGACAGCACGGCAAAGACGATGGTCGCCGGAAATTTCTGCTTCGACAGCACCCGCGCCGCTTCGATCACCGCGGCGGTGCCCGAGCCGTCGTCATTGGCACCCGGCGCGTCGCCGACGGCATCGAGCGGATCGGAATTTCGGCTGTCGATATGCCCTGAAATGATGACGACGCGATTGGGGTCGCTGGTGCCGGGCAGGATCGCCAAGACGTTGACGATCTCCGCCGGCACCGGCACCCGCGCGCCGCTGACCGTCTTGGCCGGCGTTTCGATAACGAGGCAACCGCCGCAATCCCTGGAAATATCGGCAAAGCGCGACGCCGCATAGCGCCGGGCGGCACCGATGCCGCGGGTTTCGGATTTGGTATCCGACAAAGTATGGCGCGTGCCGAAACCGACCAGCCGGGTGATCGTCGCCCGCAATTCGGCCTGCGAAACCGGCGCCGGCGTGGCGTGCGCCGCACCCGAAGCAAGCAGCACGGCAAGACCAGTGGCGAAACGGCGCATGACAATCGACCCCTTGTTATCTGTGTCACCCGACTGCCACGCGCCGCGGGGGCTGGCAACATGGCGGCCGCCGGCGCTATCCTCGCGGCGAGCCCAGGGGATTGCCATGCTGCCGATCATCGCGCTGATCACAATTGCCGTTGCGGCCGCCGGCCCCGACCGGCCGCGCTTTCGCGAGGCCGGGTTCGCCGTCGGCGCGCTGCCGACCGGCCCGGCGAACGCCATCACCGACGTGCCCGGCGTGCGCGTCGGCCAGGTGACACGGATCGAGGGCGATAGCGTCCGCACCGGCGTCACCGCTATCGTGCCGCACCCCGGCAATGTCTTTCAGGACAAGCTGCCCGCCGCTTTTTATCGCGCCAATGGTTTCGGCAAGTTCGCCGGCTCTGCGCAGATCGACGAGCTCGGCGAGATCGAAACGCCGATCGTGCTGACCAATACGCTCAATGTGGCGGAGGGCATTGCCGCCACCGTCGAATGGACGCTGGCGCGGCCGGGCAACGAAGCGGTGCGGTCGGTCAACGCAGTCGTTGGCGAAACCAACGACGGTTATCTCAACGACATCCGCGGCCGCCATGTCACCAAGGCCAATGTCACCGCCGCCATCGACGCGGCGACAGCCGGCCCGGTGGCCGAAGGCAGTGTCGGCGCCGGCACTGGCACCCAGGCCTTCCAGTACAAGGGCGGCATCGGCACCAGTTCCCGCCGGCTGGCGGACGGCTGGACCATCGGCGTGCTCGTGCAGACCAATTAC
>JANOCM010000337.1:0-1521 GCA_031412175.1 Alphaproteobacteria bacterium | reverse complement strand
CGCGAGGGCGGCCATTCGCACCGCCGCATCGTCCATGTCGACGATGCCACCGGCTGGGCGGTGCAAAAGGCGCTGCAGGCCGCCGCCGTGGCGCACCCCAATATCACGCTGGTGCCGGGCATGGTCGCCATCGACCTGATCACCTCGGCGCATGTCGAGGGTGAGCGCTTTGCGGCACGCGGCTGCCACGGCGTCTATGCCTTCGACACCGCGTCGAAACAGGTGCAGCGCTTTGTCGGCAAGGCGGTCGTGCTCGCCACCGGCGGTGCCAGCCGGGTCTATCAATATTCGACCAATCCCGATGGCTCGACCGGCGACGGCATCGCGATGGCATGGCGCGCCGGCTGCCGGGTGTCGAACATGGAATTCAACCAGTTCCACCCGACCTGCCTGTTCCATCCGACGGTCAAGAATTTCCTGATCACCGAGGCCTGCCGCGGCGAAGGCGGGCATCTGAAGCTGCCGTCGGGCGAACGCTTCATGGCGCGCTATGATGAGCGGTTGGAGCTGGCGCCGCGCGATGTCGTGGCGCGCGCCATCGACGCCGAAATGAAGCGGCTGGGGCTCAGCCATGTGCTGCTCGATATCGCGCATCTGGGGGCCGATTTCGTCAAGCATCACTTCCCGACGATCCACGCCCGGCTGCTGGAATTGGGCATCGACTGCACGATCGATCCGATCCCGGTCGTGCCCGCGGCGCATTATTCGTGCGGCGGCGTGATGGTCGATCTCGCCGGCCGCACCGATCTCGCCGGGCTATGGGCGGCGGGCGAAGTCACCCAGTCGGGGCTGCACGGCGCCAACCGCCTTGCCTCCAATTCGATCCTCGAATGCCTTGTTTTCGGCCAGGCCGTCGCCGACGATATCGCCGCGCAGTGGGACGACGCGCCCGTGCCGGCGATCCGCGGCTGGGACGAAAGCCGCGTCACCGATTCCGACGAGGAAATCGTCGTTGCGCACAATTGGGACGAGCTGCGCCGCTTCATGTGGGATTATGTCGGCATCGTCCGCACCGACAAACGGCTCGAACGCGCCGCCCACCGGGTGAAGCTGCTGCGCAAGGAGGTCGGCGACTATTACGGCAATTTTCGCGTGACGCCCGACCTCATCGAACTGCGCAACCTCGTGATGGTCGCCGACCTGATCGTGCGCTCGGCGCGGGCGCGCAAGGAAAGCCGTGGGCTGCACTATACCACCGATTACCCGGGGCTGCTGCCGGTCGCCAAGGACACGGTGCTCGACCCGGTGTCGGGGCGGGGCTAGCGACAACTCCCTCCCCCCTGCAGGGAGGGCGACTCGGCGCCAGCCGAGAGGGGTGGGGGTTTCCAAACTCCGACGCGAGCGACCCCCACCCCGCTCGCTGCGCGAGTCGCCCTCCCTGCAAGGGGGAGGGAGTTGTTGCTAGCCCATCAGCTCGCGCACATCGGTCAGCCGTCCGGTCACCGCCGCTGCCGCCGCCATTGCCGGCGACACGAGGTGCGTCCGCGCACCGACGCCCTGCCGCCCGACGAAATTGCGGTT
>JANOCM010000336.1:0-1504 GCA_031412175.1 Alphaproteobacteria bacterium | reverse complement strand
CCGCTGGTCGGCAATCGCCCCGGTGCGACGCTGCTGCCGGCCACGTTGGCGGGCGCCGTGCTGCTGGTTGCCGCTGACATGGCGGTGCGGGTGCCAGTGAATGGCCAGGAATTGAAGCTGGGCGTGCTGACGGCGCTGCTTGGCGCGCCGTTCTTCCTCTGGCTGGTGGTCAAGGGCCGATGAGCCTGATCGCCACCGCCATTGCCCGGCCGCCGATGCTGGCGGCGACCAGCATTACCCTGCGCCACGGCGAGTTGATCGGGCTGATCGGGCCAAATGGCGCCGGCAAGACGACGCTGTTGCGTGCCCTCGCCGGGCTGGGAGCGGGGCCGGGGACCGTAACGATCGATGGGCGGGCATTGTCGGAATTGGCGCCCGCGACCCGCGCTGCGCGGCTCGCCTGGCTGCCCGCCGATCGCGATATCGCCTGGCCGATGCGGGCGCGTGACGTCGTGGCGCTGGGACTGTTAGGGCCGCCAAACGTTACCGCTATCGCCGACGCGCTCGCCCGCGCCGACGCTGGCGCCTTCTCCGACCGCCGCGTCGATACGCTGTCGACCGGGGAGCGCGCCAGTGTGTTGCTGGCGCGCGCGCTGGTCAACCGGCCGGCGGTGTTGCTGCTTGATGAACCGACCGCCAATCTCGATCCCGGTCATCGCCTGCACGTGATGGACCTGCTCCGCGCCGAAGCAGCCGCCGGAACCATCGTGCTGGTTTCGCTACACGATCTCGATCTCGCCGCTGGCCGCTGCGACCGGCTGCTGCTGCTCGCAGATGGCGCGCTGGTTGCCGATGGCGCGCCGGACGATGTGCTGACGCCGGCGCGCCTCGCTGAAATCTTCGGCGTCGCGCGCGGCCCTGGCGGCTGGGTAACCGCAGCGCCCGCATAGCAATGGGTTGAGGAGCGCCGACCAACCGGCCTATAGCCTGTGCCATGCCCAGCATCGGAACCCCTCTCCCCCCCGGCCCGGACGCCAAGGCCAATGCCGCGGCAATGGCGGCGCTGGTCGCCGACCTGCGCGCCAAGATCGCCACCATCGCCAAGGGCGGCCCCGAAGCGTCGCGTGACCGCCACGTCGCGCGCGGCAAATTGCTGCCGCGCCAGCGTGTCGAGGCGCTGCTCGATCCCGGCACGGCGTTCCTCGAGATCGGGCAACTCGCGGCGCACGAGGTCTATGGCGAGGATGTGCCCGCCGCCGGCATGATCGCCGGGGTCGGCCAGGTTGCCGGCAAGCTGTGCGTGATCGTCGCCAACGACGCGACGGTGAAGGGCGGCAGCTACTATCCGCTGACGGTTAAGAAGCACCTGCGCGCCCAGGAAATCGCCGCGCAGAACGGCCTGCCCTGCGTTTATCTCGTCGATTCGGGCGGCGCCAACCTGCCGCGCCAGGACGAGGTGTTCCCGGATCGCGACCATTTCGGGCGCATTTTCTTCAACCAGGCCAACATGTCGGCGCAGGGCATCTCGCAGATTGCCGTCGTCATGGGCAGTTGCACCGCCGGT
>JANOCM010000335.1:0-3150 GCA_031412175.1 Alphaproteobacteria bacterium | reverse complement strand
CGCGCGACTGCCAGTTCGAGGCGCAGGTCCGCGCTGTCGTCGACGAGAGCGTGTTCCCGCCGTCGGTCGAAGGCGAGGCGGAGGATTTCGGCCGCGCCGCCGTCTGGCACGCCTATGGTGCCTGGAAGCCGGCATGACCGACATCGACTGGATCGCGCGCGTCGGCGCCCGGGCGAAGGGCGCGCGGCCGAAGTATTTCGAGGATCCGGCCACCGACCGCCTGCTGTCGATCGTCATGGCGCTCGCCGGCGAGGTCGCGGTCGTCAAGGAACGCCTCGACACCGTCGAACGCCTGCTCGATGCCAGGGGCAGCATCAGCCGCGCCGATATCGAAGCCTATGCGCCCGATCGTGCCGCCGGCCATGAACGCGGGCTCATGCATCGCGAATTCGCTGCGCGCATCCTCCGGGGCGTCCAGCAGGACATGGAAAGCCTCGAAACGGCCGAAACGTCGGTCGAAGACGTGTCGAAGCAGTTGCGTGACAGCTAAGTTCGGCTAAGCATTTCTGCAGCCGAGAAGGGGTTGCCGCACCGGGCGACCCCATGCGCGTCGAAGAGGGGAGAATCATGGCAGAAGCCGCCAAGAAGACCGATGCACTGCAAAAGCCGTTGACGCCGTCACCGGAACTGGCCGCCATCGTCGGCGCCGACATGTTGCCGCGTGGCCAGGTCGTCAAGAAGGTCTGGGACTATATCAAGCTCCACAACCTCCAGGACGCCAAGGACAAGCGCCAGATCAACGCCGATGCCGCGCTGAAGAAGGTCTTCGGTGTCGACAAATGCTCGATGTTCGAAATGAACAAGCATCTGGCAAAGCACCTGAAATAGCAGTTTTCGGCAGGTTTCTTGCCTGCCGGTGCTTCAATCCACAGCCGGCCGGTCCAGCCCTTGGATCGCGCCGGCTGTGTGGTTTTCGGCAATGGCGATGCTCAGATCGGCCTGCCCCGGCATCGTCGCCAGCATATGCCGTGACAGCCGTTCATAATGCTGGATGAAGCGATCGAGCGCTACGTCGTCCATGCCCAGCCCCTGCTCCCGCAGCGGCAATTCCTGCTGCCGGCGCCAGCCGCGCACCACCGAAAAATCCGGCGCGACCAGCGCCACCAGCAGGTCGAGCCGCGCGAACAGCCGGGCATAGCCGTCGGCCAGCGCCGCGTTGACCGCGCGCCGCCAGGTCAAATCGGGGTCTTCCCTCGATTCCAGCGCGTTGACCGGCGGCGTTAATGTCGATTCTGGCTGGGGTGTTGCACCAATGCACCAGCCTTCGAACAGCAGCACATCGACCGGTGCAATGACCATCACCGGGGTCGGCGATGGTTCATCGCGGCCCTTGTCGAAACGCGGCACCGCCACCGGGCCGGTGCCGCCCAGCAGCGCATCGATGACGCGGTTGCCGAGGTCGAGGTCATGGGTGCCGGGCACACCGCGCGTGGCGAACAGCGGGTGAACCGTCGCTGCCAGCCGGGCGCGCGCGGCGCCGGGCAGATAGAGATCATCGAGCGAAAGCGTCGCCGCGCGCAGGCCCTGCCCTGCCAGCAGCGCCTCGAGAAACCGGCACGCCGTCGACTTGCCGCTGCCCTGGACGCCGTTGATGCCGATCAGCACCGGCCGCGCCCGCGCCGCGTGCACGCCGGCAATGTGCGCCGCCAGCGGCGTCCACACCCGCGTCACGGTATCGGCATAGCTGGCGGGCAGACCCTCGCGTGCGATCAGCGCGGCGAGGGCGGGCGGAAGGTTCAGGCCGCCGCCCGCTCCGCCGGGGCGTGCAGGCGCAGGCGCTTGACCATGCGCGGGTCGCCGTCGATGACTTCAAAGCGCCAGCCGCTGGGATGGTCGATGATTTCGCCGAGCGCCGGCACCCGGCCCGCCAGCATGAACACCATGCCGCCGAGCGTATCGACCTCGTCACCGATCTCGTCATCGGCGAAGCGGGTGTGGAGCTCGGCCTCGAGATCCTCGAGCGGCAGCCGGGCATCGGCCTCCCACAGCCGGTCGTTGATTTCCTGAAGCAGCGCGGCGCCGTCCTCGTCGTGCTCGTCCTCGATGTCGCCGACGATTTCCTCGACGAGGTCCTCGATCGTCACCAGCCCGTCGGTGCCGCCATATTCGTCGACAATCATCGCCATGTGGGTGCGCCCGGCGCGCATGCGCGCCAGCAGGTCGACGATCCGCATCGATGCCGGCACGAACAGCACCGGGCGCAGCAGCGGCTCGACGGGGAGATTCTCGAAGCGCTTCGAAGACACGGCGTCGTCGAACGTTTCGGCGATATGGGCGTAGATATCCTTGATATGCGCCATGCCGATGATGTGGTCGCGGTCGCCGCGATACACCGGCACGCGGCTGTGCCCGGCCTCGCGGAACAATTCGACCAGCGCCGGAAAGCCATCGGCGATATCGAACACCACCATGTCGCTGCGCGGCACGCCGATGTCGCCGGCCTCGCGCTCGCCGAAATGCAGCATGTTCTTCAGCATGGCGCGTTCGACCGGCGACAGGTCGTCGCGCGCCGCGCCGTCGTCGCTGTGTTCGTCGATCGCCTCCTCGAGGCTTTCGCGCAACGACGGCTCGTGATCGGTGCCGGTGATCAACAGGCGCAGGCCGCGCCACAGGCGCGTGGCGAAATCGTCGCCGCTACTGTCCGGTTCGGGCATCTCCGTCAGCCTTCAGTCGGCGTATGGATCGGGCAGGCCGAGCGCGCGGCAGGCGGCGGATTCGATCGCTTCCATGGCATTTGCGTGCAGCTCGCCGGTTTCATGGTCGTAACCTAGCAGGTGCAAGGTGCCGTGGACAATGAGGTGTTGGGCGTAATCGTGGAGCGGCCAGCCCTTTTCGGCGGCTTCGCGCGCGCAGGTTTCGGCCGCGAGCACGATATCGCCGAGCAGGATCTCGCCATCGTCGCTGTTGGCGAGGCCGTCGAGCAGATCGGCCTGGACCATCGGAAAGCTGAGCACATTGGTCGGCTTGTCCTTCTGCCGATAGTCGCGGTTGAGGCTGTGGACCTCTGCATCGTCGGTCAGCCGGACGCTGGTTTCGACGTTCAGCGGCGCATCGGCGAGATGACCGTGCGGGGTTTCAGCGAGTGCAGCAGCAACGGCGGCGGCGGCGAGGGCTTCCCAGCCGGCGGCCGGCCACAGCGGCGACGCGACA
>JANOCM010000334.1:0-4939 GCA_031412175.1 Alphaproteobacteria bacterium | reverse complement strand
ATGACGCCCTGGCCAAGATCGGCGCCCAGGCTGACGCCGGTTTCGCGCTTGATGTTGAGATAATAGCCGCCGATCGACCAGCTGACCGGGCCGTCGGTCGTCGATGACAGCCGCACCTCGGCCGAAAAATCCTTCTGCGTGCGCTTTTGATACTGGGTGCCGTCGCAGGTCGTCGGCGAATAGGCGCCGAAGGTCGAGCCGTTGGCCGGATCGAAGATGAACGGCACCGGCGTCGCGCCGATGAAGGTCGGCGGGTTGAGCGGATAGCCGGTCAGCTGCGCCGTCGTGGCGAAGCAGGCGTTGCTGGCGGCAACGCTGGCCGGGGTGGCGCCGGGAAAGGTGTAGCGGGCGAAATCAGCCGAGGTGCCGTCTGCCGTCAGGTCCTGCTTGACGTCGGCATACAGCGCCCAGGCCGTCAGCTTCATGCCGTCGAAATCATGAGTCAGCCGCGCCGAAAATTCGACCGTTTCCTGGTCGTTGGTCGGCCGGATGTTCGAATAATAGCGGAACGGGTGGCTGTTGACGTCTTCGTAGAAAGCCGGGTCGACGCCGGCGAAATTCGGCAGCGCAAAGGCGGCGTTGAAGTTGATCGAGGCGCCCGACACCTTGGCATAGCGGCCCTTCAGGTCGAGCTCGGTCTTGTCACCCAGCCGCGCCACGATGCGGCCATCGACGCCATAGGTCTCCTGGTCGTCGACGACCTTGGCATTGCCGAGGAACTCGTTGCGCCAGAAGCCATCGGTGGTGCGGTAATTGCCCGACAGCACAAAGCCGACACCCGGCGTGATCGGCCCGGCGACATAGGCCGAAACCTCCCCGGTCTTCAGCTCGCCATAGCTGCCCTTGATGGCGCCTTCGAAGCTGTCGCCGGGCTTCACCGTCGTCATCACGATGGCGCCGGCGGCGGCGTTGCGGCCGTACAGCGCGCCCTGCGGCCCTTTCAGCACCTCGATCTGGCGGACGGTGCCCTGGTTCTGGTTGAGCTGGGCGGTGTTGGTCTTGAGGATGCCATCGACGACCAGCGCGACGCTGCTTTCGGCGTCGCGGGCGCCGTTGAGGCCGCGGATATTGATCTGGGTGTCGCCGGCCTCCGCCGTGCCGGTGACGATGGTGACGCCGGGGACGAGCTGGACGAAATCCTGGGCGCGGACGACGCCGGTGCGGGCGAGGGTCTCGCTCGTCAAGACGCTGACACTCGCCGGCACGTCGATCAGCCGTTCGGTATCGCGGCGCGCGGTGACGAGGATTTCGCCTTCATCACTCGCGGTCGCGGCGGTGCTGGTCTGCGCCGATGCCGGCAGGGCAAGGAACAGCCCCGCGACAATGGCGGCCGACCCGAGCAGATGACCCTTGCGATACATGTCGTGACCCTTTGAATTGACCCCGCCAGCGCCGTCCCGCCTGGCCCATCTCCAATGCTATTGTATACAAATTGCTCCGGTCAAGCCTTCCGCTGCGCCGCGCAATCGATTAGGCTGGGGCCTGCGACGTTTCTGCAACAGGCGTAACGAACCCCATGTCGAAAGCTTCCGACCGCGCCTATGCCGAAATCCGCGGCCTGATCCTGTCGGGCGACGCGCCGCCGGGATCGGCGCTGACCGAGGAAGCCCTCGCCGATATCTGCGGCGTGTCGCGCACCCCCGTCCGCGAGGCGCTGCGCCGGTTGCAATCGGAACTCTATGTCGTCCGATCGGACAGCCAGCGATTGTTTGTCGCCGACTGGAACGCCGAGGACCTCGCCGAAATGTTCAACCTGCGCGCCATGCTGGAGGCACACGCCGCCGCCCGCGCCGCCACCCGCATCAGCCCCGAAGCGATCGCGGCGCTGCGCGACAACAACACAAGGCTGGCCGCCGCGGTCGCCGCCGACGTGCCCGATGTCGCGACCTTCCTGATGGAAAACCGCGCCTTCCACGAAATCGTCATCACCGCCGCCGCGTCCCCGCGCCTCGCCACCATGCTCGCCGCGCTGGTCGAACAACCCGTCGTCCGCCGCACCGCCGCCCGCTACAACCGCGCCGAACTGGCGCGATCGGCGCACGAACACGGCGAGCTGGTGCAGGCCTTCGCCGCGCGCGACGCGGCCTGGGCGCAGGCGGTGATGACCGGCCATATCCGGCGGGCGTTCCATGCCTTTTCGGCGGCGGAGCCGGTGAAGTAAGGGGGCCTCCGGCGGCTGGGGCCGGCGGCCCCAGACCCCATTTTGGTGGGGGACCAGGATGGGAGGCGAAAGTCGGGATTTGGTGGGAAGCGGACATTGGGCCGCGACCGTTACTGGCAGGCAACCGCTTCCACAACTTCGACACACATGTGTCGGACGAACGCATCGCGAAGTCTATGTGCGTGCTTCAGTGCGTCCTCCCCATCCGCGTCCATGCCTTCAGCTCTAAACACGGAGTTCACGAATTGCTCAGCGCTCACGTGCCTCATTGCTAACGTCTTGAGCAAAAATGATTTTTTCAACAACTATCAACCTATTAAATGAACCGAGATGACCAAATCCACCGGTGGCTGATTCGCGCCCAATAAACTCCAGCTCGATCTGTTCGTTACTGTCGACCTTGCGCTTCAGCGCCTGTTCAAGGTCTCGATAGGCCTGATCATCCATTTCTAACCAAGCTGGTTGATAGCGATTTTCAGTCATGAGGGAGCTATTTTCAAAACTCGAGCTCCAGACTCCCCGGAAGCGCTTTGGCTCTCCGAATGGCGTACAGGCTGATTCCGTGATCCTAATCTGATAGCGCTCTGACAATGTCGGATTGTTGTAACCTGCTTCACAGATGATTGTCGCGATTGGGATCCTCCAACTCAGGACGGCGACGAAAGCGCCGCCAAGAACGACACCGGCAAGCAAGCTGATCACGTGTTGTCTGCGGGAACTGCCTTGAGCCATAGCCGTAATTAAACACGTTCTTCAGATGTTGCTACATTACCGTGGAGCAGCAAGCATTCAAGATCGAAGGTGACACTCCGTAGGAAGAAGGTGGGCAGTGGATTGGAGGTTGGTTCCGGCAGACCGAGATCATGCAGAGATGAACGAGTGTCTGCAATTGGGCGAAAGCTGTCGTTCGCCGCAGCAGTAGGGAATGGCGGGTAAGTCGGCAAATAG
Source organism: Alphaproteobacteria bacterium (assembly GCA_031412175.1). Lineage (GTDB taxonomy): Bacteria > Pseudomonadota > Alphaproteobacteria > Sphingomonadales > Sphingomonadaceae > Sandarakinorhabdus. The sequence goes on along the minus strand of JANOCM010000334.1, from coordinate 1,830 downwards.
CCTGCGCTCAGGGTTGTGCGCTACTGCCCTATCATGTCATCCCGGCGTAGGCCGGGACCCATAAACTACGGGCTTGGTCGTCGTGCGCTTCGGTTGCCGAGATTGTGGTTTATGGGTCCCGGCCTTCGCCGGGATGACAGGTGGTGGGTTAGCGCTTCAACCCGGAAAAATACGCCAGAGCCTGCGCCTCGTTGACCAGTTCCGCCGTCTTGGCCGCCAGGTCGAACAGGTTTGCCTCCTGCACCCGCGCTTCGCGATCACCGACGGCATCGGTGACGACCAGCGGCACAAAGCCGTGGCAGAGCGCATCGACGGCGGAGGCGCGGACGCAGCCCGAAGTCGACAGCCCGGTGATGACGATCGTGTCGCTGCCGCGGGCGTGGAGGTGTTCGGCCAGCCGCGTGCCGAAAAACGCGCTGGGATAGTGTTTCGTCACCACCTCGTCGCCGATCTGCGGGGTGAGTTCGGGGGTGAAATCGCCGAGCGGATTGCCGCGTTCGAAGCATTTCAGCGCTGCGATCTTCCGGTAGAAAATGCCGCCTTCATGGCCATCGGCCGAATATTCGACGCGGGTGAACACGCAAGGGATCCCCGCCGCGCGCGCCGCGACGTGGAGTCGGGCGGCGCTGGCGCGGACCGCCTCGACGCCGGCGTACAGCGGTGACTCGGCGTCGAAATAGGCGCGCGCGAAATCGATCAGCAGCAGCACCGGCTTTGCCCCCGGTTGCAGGCTGTTGCCGAACCCGGCGGCGGCATAATCCTGCCCCAGGTCATCCACCGCGCGTGTCATTCCGCCTCCGCCGATCGCATCGCCCCCCTATACAGGCGGCACGGCAATTTGTATACAAAACTGCATGAGCGCTGATCCCATCCAGATCGTCGAGGTGTCCCCCCGGGATGGCCTGCAGAACGAGAAGGGCTTTGTCGAAACCGCCGACAAGCTGGCGTTGATTGCGCGGCTGGTGGCGATGGGGGCGCGGCGCATCGAGGTGGCGAGCTTCGTCAATCCGCGCCGCGTGCCGCAGATGGCCGACGCCGAACCCGTGGTCGCCGGGCTGCCCGATGCGCCGGGCGTTCGCTACATCGGCCTGTGCCTCAACGAACGCGGCGTCGATCGCGCCATCGCCTCGCGCGACACCGGCGGGAGGGGCCTCGATGAAGCCGGCTGCGTGCTGGTGTCGACCGACAGGTTCGGCATCGTCAACCAGGGCCAGACCGTCGCCGATGGCATTGTCGCCAACACGCTTATGCTCAAAAAGGCGCGCGCCGCCGGGCTGTTCGCGCAGGTCACCATCTCCGCGGCGTTCGGTTGCCCGTATGAAGGCGCGGTGCCGGCGGCACGGGTGGTCGACCTTGCGGCGCGGATGGCCGATGCCGGCGCGCAGGAAATCGCGCTCGCCGATACCATCGGCGTCGGCGTGCCGGCGCAGGTCGGCGATCTCGTCGGCGCGGTGATCGCGAAGATCGGCGCCATCCCGATCCGGCTTCATCTGCACGATACCCGTGGCCTGGCGCCGGCCAACGCCTGGGCCGGCTATCAGGCCGGTAGCCGGATCTTCGATTCGGCATTGGGCGGCCTTGGCGGCTGCCCGTTCGCGCCGGGGGCGGCGGGCAATGTCGGGACGGAGGAGCTCGTCTATCTGTTCGGGCGCTCGGGCGTTGCAACCGGCATCGACATCGACTCGGCGGTTGCCGCCAACCACTGGTTCAGCAAGATCATGGGCCGCGAATTGCCCAGCCGCGTCGGCAAGGCCGGCGATTTCAGCGTAGAGGGGAAACGGGTTTGAGCTATCGGCTTGGCGTCGATGTCGGCGGCACCTTCACCGACCT
>JANOCM010000333.1:0-6793 GCA_031412175.1 Alphaproteobacteria bacterium | reverse complement strand
CTGCCGATGAAGACATTTTCGACCACCAGGTCCTGCATCGGCGTGCCCGGCACCAGCCCCATGTAATCGAGGCTTTTTGCCGCCGCCGCGCGCTTGCCGTCATCGGCAAAGCTGTCGGGCGCCGGCACGGCATCGCCGATGGCAACCACGTCTTCGGGGCTGGTCCCCCAGGTCACCAATGGTGCGATCTCGCTGCCGTCGATGATCACTGTCGCATCATAGGCCGCGCCGGCGTCGGTCGGCAGCGTCCGCCACCAGGCGGTGGCAGCGTCGAGTGCGGCGCCCTGCGGCGCGCGCGGCCGGCCCTTCACATAGTCGAAGGTCTTTTGATCGGGAGCCACCAGCCCGGCGCGGGCCCCCGCCTCGATCGCCATGTTGCAGACCGTCATGCGGCCTTCCATGCTCATGTCGCGGATGACATCGCCGGTATATTCGATGACATAGCCGGTGCCGCCGCCGGTGCCGAGCCGGGCGATGACCGCCATCGCGACGTCCTTGGGCGAAATCGAGAAACCGAGCGTGCCGGTGATCCGCACCTCCATCGCCTTCGACTGCCGCAACAGCAGCGTCTGCGTCGCAAAGACATGCTCGACTTCGGACGTGCCGATGCCGAACGCCAGCGCGCCGAAGGCGCCGTGCGTCGCGGTATGGCTGTCGCCGCACACGAGGGTGACGCCCGGCAGGGTAAAGCCCTGTTCGGGCCCGATGACATGGACGATACCCTGTTCGGGGGCATCGATGCCGATCAGTTCGACGCCGAAATCGGCGCAATTCTGCGTCAGCGCCGCGAGCTGCGCCTTCGACATCGGATCGAGGATCGGCAGCCGGCGATCGGTCGTCGGCACATTATGATCGGGCACTGCCAGCGTCAGGTCGGGCCGGCGCAGGCGGCGGCCGGCGAGGCGCAGCGCCTCGAACGCCTGCGGCGTCGTCACCTCGTGGATGAGGTGGCGATCGATGAAGATCAGCGCCGTGCCGTCGTCGAGCTGGCGGACGACATGATCGTCCCAGATTTTCTGGTAAAGCGTGCGGGGGGTGCTCATCGCATCGCCTATGCCCGATAACCCCCACGACAATCCAGCCTGATAGAAAGGCGGCGGCGGATTGCTCCGCCGCCGCCGGTGCGCGCATGCTGTGAGGGGCTTCAGCAGCGGCGATTGTTCTTGTCGATGCCATTGCCGACCAGCGCCCCGGCGCCGCCGCCGATGACGGTGCCGAGCAGCTTGTCACCGCGGCCGGCGACGCCGTTGCCGATCAGCCCGCCGGCGATGGCGCCAAGGATGGTGCCGGTGTTGTTGTTGCGGCAGCGATAGCCCTGGTTGTAACCGTTGTAGCCATAGCCGGCCGGGCGCTGCTGGTAGTAGCCACCGTTGTAGCCACCGTTGTAGCCGCCGTTGTAGCCGCCGCCATAGCCGCGCTGGGCATAGCCCTGGCCATTATAGCCCCGTTGGCGGCCATAATAACCCTGGCGGGCATATTCGCCGCCATAGCCATCGCGGTCACGGCCGCGGTAATTGTCGGGATAGCCGCGCCCGCCCTGCCGGTAACCGTCGCTGTAGCCATCACGGCCACCGTCGCGATAGCCATCGTGATCGCGGGCATTGGCGGCCGCCGGGACGACGCCCAGCGCCAGCGTGGCGAGCAACGCGGTCGTGGTGATGATCCTGGGCGTCATGCTGTCCTCCTTCTCGGCCGCACCAGCGGTCGATGGAGGCTTTGTAATGCGATTCGGCTGGGCAAAGGCTGAACGCGATTGTTACCCCTCATTCATCATCGAGCAGCGGCAGTTGCAGCGGCGTGCCAGCCGGCGGACTGAGCCCCAGGTGCTTCCACGCCCCGGCGTTGAGCATCCGACCGCGCGCCGTCCGCGCCACGAGGCCCGACTGGATAAGGAACGGCTCGATGACCTCCTCGAGCGTGTCGCGCGCCTCGCTGAGGCCGGCGGCAAGCGTCTCGATGCCCACCGGGCCACCGCGGTAGATGTCGGCGATCATCATCAGGTAGCGCCGGTCCATCGCATCGAGGCCGAGCTTGTCGACCTCGAGCCGGTTGAGCGCGCGGTCGGCGGCTTTCGCGTCGACGCTGTCGGTGCCCGCCGCTGCCGCAAAGTCGCGGACCCGGCGCAGCAACCGCCCGGCGATGCGCGGCGTGCCGCGCGCCCGGCCGGCGATCTCGCGCGCGCCATCGGCGGTCAGGTCGAGCTGGAGCAAGGCCGCCGCCCGGGTGACGACACGCTGCAATTCCTCGACGGTATAGAACACCAGTCGCAGCGGAATGCCGAAGCGATCGCGCAACGGCGTCGTCAGCAGCCCGGCGCGGGTGGTGGCGCCGACAAGGGTGAAATGCGGCAGGTCGATGCGGACCGAACGCGCCGACGGCCCCTCCCCGATCATCAGGTCGAGCACGCGATCCTCCATCGCCGGATAGAGGATCTCCTCGACCGCCGGCGACAGGCGGTGAATCTCGTCGATGAACAGCACGTCGTGGTGATCGAGGTTGGTCAGCAGCGCCGCGAGATCGCCGGCCTTGGCAATCACCGGGCCTGATGTTGCCCGGAAGCCAACCCCCAGCTCGCGCGCAACGATCTGCGCCAGCGTCGTCTTGCCCAGCCCCGGCGGCCCGTGCAGCAGCACATGATCGAGCGGCTCGCCGCGTTGCCGGGCCGCCGCAACGAACACGGCGAGATTGGCGCGCAACGCCTCCTGGCCGATGAACTCGTCGAGCGATTTCGGGCGCAGCGCCGCGTCGATGTCATCGGGCTTGCGCAGGGGGTTGAGGTCAGAGGTCACAAACCCGCCTTACGATGGTTTCGGCGGCGCTGCCACTGCTCCCCCTCCCTGCAAGGGAGGGGCTGGGGGGAGGGTTCTTCCCGCCAGATTTGACCTCGCCCAACAGAGACACCCTCCCCCCGGCCCCCTCCCTTGCAGGGAGGGGGAGAAGGTCATCGCGCACTTTTCCGCAGCGCCACGCGGATCAGTTCGCCCACCGCAGCACCCTCGCCCAGTTCGGCCTGTGCCTCCGCCACCGCGCGGCTGGCATCCATCGGGCGGAAGCCGAGGCCCGCAAGCGCCGCCAGCGCATCGGCGACGACGCCCTGGGCCGACCCTACCGGCAGCGGCGCCGCGGTGCCCAGCGCGACGGCGCCGAACTTGCCCTTCAGTTCATTGGCGATACGCGCCGCCAGCTTGGGGCCGACGCCGTTCGCTCGCGCGATGCTGGCGGTATCGGCAGCGGCGATGGCGTGCGCCAGTTCATCGGGACCGAGCACCGACAGGATCGCCAGTGCGACGCGGCCGCCGACGCCCTGCACCGTCGTCAGCAGCCGAAAACTGTCGCGCTCGGCCTCGCCCAGGAAACCGAACAGCTGGATGGCATCCTCGCGGACCTGGGTTTCGATGTGCAGCACGACAGCGCTGCCGGTGCCGCCCATCGCACCCAGCGTCCTGGCCGAGGCGCTGACCAGATAGCCGACGCCGTTGACATCGACGACGCAACTGTCGGCGGCGGTCGAATCGAGCAGGCCCTTGAGACGCGCGATCATGCCAACCCCCGCAAGCGCGCCGTCGCCGCCAGATGCGCATGGGCGATCGCCACCGCCAGCGCATCGGCGGCATCCTCGCCGGTGACCTTCGTGCCCGGCAGCAGCCGCTCGACCATGGCATGGACCTGGATCTTGTCGGCGCTGCCGGTGCCGACCACCGCCTTTTTCACCAGCCGCGTCGCATATTCGGCGACGGTCAGCCCGCCGCGCGCCGCCGCCAACAGCACGACGCCGCGCGCCTGCCCCAGCTTCAGCGTCGACTGCGGATTGGCGTTGACGAAAACCTCCTCGATCGCTGCCGCATCGCAGCCATGCGCGGCGATGACGGTCTCCAGCCCAGCGTAGAGCGCCGCGAGCCGTTCCGCCAGCGGGGCCGCGGGTGCGGTCTTCACGGTCCCGTGCGCGATATGGCGCAGCCGGTTGCCAGAGGATTCGATGATGCCCCAGCCGGTTTTCGCAAGGCCGGGATCGAGGCCGAGGATCACTGCTCCCCCTCCCTCGGAGAGGGAGTGGGCCGGGGGGAGGGTTCTTGCGCCAAGCGCAACATCGGCCAGTGTCTTCGCCAACACCCGCACATCGCCCGCCGCCGGCGGCAGCGCACCTGCGACGCCAATCCCTGCACGCTCGCGCGCCGCTGCCAGGATCACCGCCAGCACTGTATCGATATCATCGCTGACCTGCTGGTTCGGGAACCGCATCACGGTCAACCCGCGCGCCGCCAAGACCGCATCGCGCAGCGCATCACGCCGCGATTCATGCGTGGCACCATCGATCTCGACGACCAGCGCGACCTCCGGGCAATAGAAATCGACGATATAGTCACCGATAACCGCTTGGCGGCGAAACTTGAAACCACCGAGGCGCTGGCTGGAAAGCGCGGCCCAGATCCGGCGTTCATAGGGGGTCGGCTCGCGCCGCATGGTTTCGGCGTATTGAAGCAGGCGGGGGTCGATGCGGCGTGCCAGAATCAGTCTCCCCCAATCGGTGCCTGGAAGCACCCTCCCCCCGGCCTCCTCCCTTCCAGGGAGGGGGAGCAGAATCACAGCTTTGCCAGCACATCCTCCGGCACATCGTAGTTCGCCCACACCGTCTGGACGTCGTCGTCTTCCTCCAGCGCGTCGATGAGCTTGAGCAATTGCCCGGCATCGGCCTCGCCGACCGTCACCATCAGCCCCGGCTTCCAAGCCAGCTTGATGCCTTCCGCCTCGCCGAGCACCTTTTCGAGCGCCTTGGCGACGTCGTGCATGCCGTCGATCGCCGTCCAGATCTCGTGGCCGTCCTCCGACGATTCGACATCTTCGGCGCCGGCCTCGAGCGCCGCTTCAAAGACCTTTTCGGGGTCGCCGGCGCTTGCCGGATAGCTGATCAGCCCGAGCCGTTCGAAACCGTGGCTGACCGAGCCCGAGGCGCCGAGATTGCCGCCGTTCTTCGACACCGCGGTGCGGACGTTGGTCGCGGTGCGGTTGCGGTTGTCGGTCAACGATTCGATGATCAGCGAGACGCCGCCGGGGCCGAAGCCTTCGTAGCGGACTTCCTCGTAATTGGCGCCGTCGCTCGCCGCGGCCTTGCTGATCGAGCGTTCGATGTTGTCCTTGGGCATGCCGCCGGCGCGCGCCGCGAGGATGGCGGCGCGCAGCCGGGCGTTCATCGCCGGATCGGGCAGCCCCGCCTTGGCCGCGACGGTGATTTCGCGCGACAGTTTCGAAAATGCCGCGGCGCGCTTTTTATCCTGTGCGCCCTTGCGGTGTTGAATGTTCTTGAATTTGGAATGACCAGCCATGCGGCAGGCTCTAGGCCAGCGCAGGGGCCAAAGGCAAGATCAGGCCAGTTTCACCGCGGTGCCGGTCGCCACCACCATCATCATCGAATCGCTGGCGCCGATGGCTTCGTAATCGAGCGCGATGCCGACGATGGCATCGGCACCCAATCGCTGCGCCTCCTCCATCATTTCCGACAGCGCCTGGTCACGGCCGCCGCGCAGGACATTCTCGTAACTCCCCGAGCGCCCGCCGACGATGTCGCGGATGCCGGCGAAGAGATCGCGGAAGATGTTGGCGCCCATCACTGCCTCGCCCGACACCAGGCCGAGATACTGGCCGATCGGGCGACCTTCGATGCTGCTCGTTGTCGTGGTGATCATGCGCGTCGGCTCCCGTTTGCGATCACGCCGCCTTCACGGCATCGGCCAGCATGACGCCGGCCAGATGCGCGCGAAATTCGGCGCTGGCGTGGATGTCGGTATTGAGATCGCCGTCATCAAGGGCCAGGCCGTTGACCGCGCCGGCGCTGAAATCCGCCGCCAGCGCCGCCTCGGCATCGGCCCAGCGGAAGGCGCCCGGGCCGGCACCGGTGACACCGACGCGCACGCCGTCGGCGAACCGCGCCACATAGACGCCGACGATGGCATAGCGCGACGCCGGGTGGCGGAACTTGGCGTACGCCGAAGCCAGCGGCACGCGGAAGCCGACGCGGGTGACGATCTCGCCATCCGACAATGCCGTCGCGAACATGCCCTGGAAATAATCGTCAGCGGCGTAACTGCCGCGATCGGTATCGACGATGGCATCGAGCGCCAGCAGCGCCGCCGGATAATCGGCGGCGGGGTCGTTGTTGGCGATGACGCCGCCGAGCGTGCCGCGGTTGCGGACCTGGGGGTCACCGATCAGCAGCGCCAGCCTGGCAAGGCCGGGGATGCTGTCCGTGACGGTGGCACTGTCGGCGACAGTCGCATGGGTTGTCATCGCGCCGATCCACAGCCGGTCGCCGCCACCGTCTTTGGCAACGCTGATCCCGGTCAGCCCGGCAACCCCGGCTAGATCGACAAGGGTATCGGGCATCCGCAGCCGCGACTTGATGGCCGGCAGCAACGTGTGGCCGCCGGCGATGAAGGCGGCTTCTCCACCGCCGCTGAACGCGCTGGCGGCATCGGCGAGGCTCGCCGGCCGGGCGTAATCGAACTCACGCATGCGCCGTCTCCCCCATCGCTTTCGCCCCGGCCTCGATCGCCTTGATGATGTTCATGTAGCCGGTGCAGCGGCAGAGGTTGCCCTCCAGATCATGGGCGATCGTCGCGGCATCGACATCGGGGCCGTGGCGGCGGACGATCTCGATCCCCGCCATCACCATGCCCGGCGTGCAGAAACCGCATTGCAGGCCGTGCGCTTCCTTGAACGCCGCCTGCATCGGATGCAGCACATCACCGTCTGCCAGCCCCTCGATCGTCGTGATCGCCTTGCCATCGGCCTGGACGGC
>JANOCM010000332.1:0-4366 GCA_031412175.1 Alphaproteobacteria bacterium | reverse complement strand
GACGCGGCCACGATGGCGCGGGCCCGCGAGCAGATCAGGGCGATGATCGGGGTGTGATGGCCTCCGGCCCACCTCCGTCGCCTACGGCGACCTCCAGTCGCGCTGGGAGGGCGACTCGGCGCCAGCCGAGCGGGGTGGGGGTTCACTGGTTTCGATAATTGCGACCCCCACCCCGCTCGCTGCGCGAGTCGCCCTCCCCGCAGGAGGGAGGGATAAGATCACTCCCCGATCATCGCCCTGATCTGCTCGCGGGCCCGCGCCATCTTGGCCGCGTCGACCGTCACCACCGGCCGCACCGGCGCCACCGGCCGGCGTTTGAGCATTTCCAGCGCCACCTTGGCGTCGATCGCGTCGGCCTCACCATCGAGCAAGGTCGCCAGCAGCCGCATTTCGACCTGCTCCCAGGCGACACCAAGCGCGCGCCGCCATTCGTCGGCAAGCTGCGGCCAGCGCTCGCGCATGTCATAGGCGGCGGCGAGCGTCTGGCCGATCGCCCGCGCCGCGGTTGCCGGGTTGCCGGTTTCGGCGAGCGTCGCAATGAACAATTGCCGATCCTTCACCTTCCAGTGCCAGTTGCGATAGCTCGTCATGGGATCTCCCGGTCGCATCGACGACAAAGGCGCCCCGTTGCCGGAGCGCCCTTTTGTCGGCGGATTTCTGAAGCGTGCCAAATCTCTAACCTAAAGCGTTTCGCTTGTCAACAGTTTTTATCCGGTTTGGTGATTTAAAAAATCGGAAAATTCAACGTTTGGCCGAATGCCCAGCGCGGCGACCCCCGGTAATGTCGGCGCCGAACGATTCAGGGGAATGCCGCGATGACAGTCACACCGGCCGGATGGCTGACGATAACGACCATGCTGATTCTGTCGGCAGCGAGCCCCGCCGCAGCCGCCGTCAAGGTCGCGATCTATACCGGCATCGTGAAGAGCGGCCTCGACAATTTCGGCCTGTTCGGCGCCAGCGGTGCGGACCTTGCCGGCCAGGCCTATACGGCGCGCATTACCTATGATCCGACACGCGGCGCCGACCCCCAATATTACCTCTCGCCGACATCGTTCAGCGGCGGCGAAGCCTTCACGCCCTACGCGCCGACCCTTGGTCATCCGCATCGCTGCGGATCGGTAACCGCGTCTTCGAGATTAACCCGAAGCGCAGCGGCGTCGGCGTCAGTTTCGACAGCCGCGCCGGCGCACTCGATCTCTTCTATCTCAACTTCTACATCGACAATATCTGGTCGAGGCTCGACTTCCGCAGCGTCAACAGCCCGACGCTGTCGACGCTTGGCGGCAACCTCGCTCGGTCCGAGCTGACCCGCGCCCGTGTCATCGGCAACATGTTCACCCACTATCAGCTCGACAGCGAAGGCAGTGATATCATCAACATCATGACCCTCGATCTTGGCGACCGCACCTTCCTCACCATCACCGATGTTCCCGAACCGGCGACCTGGGCGATGCTGGTCACCGGCTTCGGGTTGGTCGGCGCGACGCTGCGCCGGCGCCATCAGCGGTATGTCTCGGCCTCCCACCAGGGGTAGAAATCGGGCATGTCGGTGCTCACCTTGTCGGGATAGACGGGCGCCCGTTTTTCGAGGAACGACACCACGCCTTCCTTGGCATCACCGGCCCGGCCGCGGGCATAAATCGCCCTTGAATCAAGGCGATGCGCGTCCCACGGACTTTCGGCGCCGGCCATCCGCCACAGCATCTGCCGGGTCAGCGCGACCGAGACCGGCGCCGTGTTCTCGGCGATTTCGAGCGCCAGCGCGCGGGCAGCAGGCAGCAGGTCGCCGGGGGCATGGACCGACCGGACAAGGCCGCCCTTCAGCGCCTCGTCGGCGCCGAACACCCGCCCGGTCATGCACCATTCGAGCGCGGTTGGCAGCCCGACCAGCTTTGACAGGAACCAGCTCGACCCGGCCTCGGGCACGATGCCGCGGCGCGCGAAGACAAAGCCGAAGCGCGCCGAATCGGACGCCATGCGGACGTCCATCGCGAGCTGCATGGTGACGCCGATGCCGACGGCGGGGCCGTTGACGGCGGCGATCACCGGCTTCAACGACTTGAAAATGCGTAAGGTTACGCGACCACCACCATCGCGCACCGCGTCATGGCTGTAATCGACGCTGCCGTCGTCGCGCACCGGGCCGCCACGCTTGCCGCCCAGTTTTTCATAATCGAACGTCGCCGCCCCGGCGCTGAGGTCTGCCCCGGCGCAGAACGCCCGGCCGCGCCCGGTGACGATGACGGCGCGCACCGCATCATCGGCATCGGTGATGTCGAACGCCGCGATCAGCTCCTCCATCATCGTGCCGGTAAAGGCGTTGAGCTTGGCCTCGCGATCGAGGGTGATGGTGGCGACGGGCCCGTCGATGTCGAGGGCGATCTGGGTAAAAGTCATTACAGCGCCTCGATGATCGTCACATTGGCCAGGCCGCCGCCTTCGCACATCGTCTGCAGCCCCCACCGCTTGCCGCGGGCGTGGAGGGCGTGGACGAGCGTCGTCATCAGCTTCGTCCCCGACGCCCCCAACGGGTGCCCCAGCGCGATCGCACCGCCATTGACGTTCAGTTTCGCCGGGTCGGCCCCCAGCACCTGCAGCCAGGCCGCCGGCACCGAAGCGAACGCCTCGTTGACCTCGTAAAGGTCGATATCCTCCAGCTTCATCCCCGATCGCGCCATCGCGCGCTTGGTCGCGCCGATCGGCGCCTCGAGCATGATGACCGGATCCTCGCCCACCACGGTCATGTGATGGATTCGCGCCATCGGCTTGACCCCCAGCGCCTTCAGCCCGCGCTCGTTGACGATCAGCATCCCCGAGGCGCCATCGCAGATCTGCGACGAGGTGGCAGCCGTCAGCCGGCCGCCCTCCATGATCAGCTTGACGCCGCGAATGGCCTCGAGGCTGGCGTCGAAGCGGATGCCTTCGTCGACCCTGTGGGTGTGCGACGCGCCTTCATGCGTCGTCACCTCGATGGGCACGATTTCCTTGTCGAAGGCGCCGGAATTGGCCGCCGCCGCGCCGCGCCGCTGGCTTTCATAGCCGAAGGCGTCGAGCTCATCCTTCGACAGATTGTATTTCTTGGCGATCATCTCGGCGCCGGCGAACTGGCTGAACTGGATGCCGGGATAACGGTCCTTTATACCCAAGCTGCCGAACGGCGAGCCCATACCGCTTTCGTGCGCCAGCTTGGCGGGAGCGGCCATCGGGATCCGCGTCATCGATTCGACACCCGCGGCGATGACGATGTCCATCTGGCCGCTCATCACCGTCGCGGCGGCGAAATGCACCGCCTGCTGCGATGATCCGCACTGGCGGTCGACGCTGGTTCCGGGCACCGATTCGGGCAGTTTCGACGACATCACGGCGTTGCGCGCGATATTGGCCGATTGCTGGGCGAACTGGCCGACGCAGCCCATGATGACATCCTCGACCAGCGCCGGATCGGCACAGCTGCGGTCGATCAGGGCATTGAGCACCTGCGCCGACAGATCGGCCGGGTGCCAGTCGCGCAGCATCCCGCCCCGCCGGCCGCCGGCGGTGCGTGCCGCGGCAACGATATAGGCTTCGTTCATGGTCGTGCTCCCAAGGTTTCTATGCCCGCGGACTTTACGCCAAAGCCGCTGCCCGGCAATGAGAGCAAATTGACAGGGGGCGAGCACCTCCGAACGATTTTTTGGGGGTCTCCTATGCGGCACATCAACCTGGTCATGGCGGCGTTGCTGCTGTCGGGCAGCGTCACCAGCCTTGCCGCGCCCGCTAGGCCCGCGGCGAAAAAGGCGGCCGCAAAGCCCGTCGCCAAGCCCGTCGCTGCACCGGCAAAAATCGCGCCGCTGCCCGACACCGCCGAAGTCGCCGAACTGCGCCGCGCCTTCCACTTCGCCTTCCCCATCTACGAGATGATGCGCACCCGGGCGCTGCAGCTGGGCCGTGCGCGCGCCGCCGGCCTGCCCAACGCGGTCAATTTCACCCTGCCGCGGCTGACGCTCGCCGATGCGACGACCCGCGAGGTGACGACGCCCAACAACGACACGCTCTACGGCAGCCTGTGGCTCGATCTCGCCGGCGGGCCGGTGGTGGTGACCGTGCCCGCCATGCCCGGCCGCTACAATTCGTCGGCGCTCTATTCGCTCACCACCGATGTCACCGCGATCCTCGGCTCGCGCACTGGCGGCAACGGCGGCCGCTATGCGATTGTCGGGCCGGGCTACAACGGCCCCGTTCCGGCCGGCACCGAAACCATCCGCAGCGCCACCAACGACGCCTGGCTGCTGACCCGCGTGCTGGTCAAAAGCCCCGACGATCTGAAGGACGCCGCCGCCGCGATGCAGGGCTATGACGTCGGCACCGAAACCGGCCGCCCCGA
>JANOCM010000331.1:0-2721 GCA_031412175.1 Alphaproteobacteria bacterium | reverse complement strand
GCCGGTGTCGTGCCAGCATTACAAGCGCTGCCTGTAGCGGCTAACAAGGGCGGCGAAAGCACCGCCGTGACCGACCGCAAGATCATCCACATCGACATGGACGCATTCTACGCGTCGGTCGAACAGCGCGACGACCCGGCGCTGCGCGGCCGCCCGGTGGCTGTCGGCAGCGCCCAGGCGCGCGGGGTCGTCGCGGCAGCGAGCTATGAAGCGCGCAGCCATGGCGTGCGATCGGCGATGGCATCGGTGACGGCGTTGCGGCGTTGCCCGGCGCTGGTCTTCGTGGCGCCGCGCTTCGATGTCTATCGCGCGGTTTCGCAGCAGATCCGCGCCATTTTCGCCGATTATACCGAGTTGATCGAGCCGCTGTCGCTCGACGAGGCCTATCTCGATGTCAGCGAGGATCGCCGTGGCATCGGTTCCGCCACCGCCATCGCTGCCGAAATCCGTGCCCGCATCAGGGCTGAGACGCAGCTTACCGCCTCTGCCGGCGTGTCGTACAACAAGTTCATCGCCAAGCTGGCGTCGGATCAGAACAAACCCGACGGTCTTTGCGTCATCCGCCCGGCGCAAGGGCCGGCGTTTGTCGCTGGCCTGCCGGTCAAGCGCTTCCACGGCGTTGGCCCGGTGACAGAGGCGAAGATGGAAAGCCTGGGGATTCTGACCGGCGCCGACCTGAAAGCGCGCAGCCTCGATGAATTGACGCGGCATTTCGGCAGCAGCGCCGCCTATTTCCACCGTGCCGCGCATGGCGAGGACGACCGCCCGGTGCGCCCCGACAGGCCGCTGAAATCGGTCGGCGCCGAACGGACGTTCGATAGCGATCTGAGCGACGAGGCCGCGCTGCTGCTGGCGCTGGAGCCGGTGATCGACGCGGCGTGGACGCGGATCGCGCGGGCCGGCGCACAGGGCAGAACGGTGACACTGAAGGCCAAATACGCCGATTTCCGCAACGTCGCGCGGTCACGTACGCTGCCGCTGCCGGTCGCCGACCGCGCGGCGCTGGCCGAAACCGGGCGGGAATTGCTGCGATCGCTGCTGCCGGCGGCGCTGGGGATCCGGTTGCTGGGGCTGACATTGTCGGGACTGGAGGGCATTCGCGACGCGGATAGTGCGCAGCCGCCGCTGGATTTCGGTGGCGGGTGACGGTGGCGGCATGTCTTCGTTACGCTGTCATCCCGGGCTTGACCCGGTACCCAGCTATTCTGCTGCGCCGACTGGCGACAAAAAACTGGGTCCCGGGTCAAGCCCGGGATGACGGCAGTAGCGGATTCGCGTGCATCTCACCCTATTCCACCGCCATCAACTGCGACGGAAACGGTGCTGCCAGCGGTAAAGCGTCCGCCAGCGGGGCCGTCAGCCAGCGCACATAGTCTTCGGGGTGCAGGATCACAGGCATCGCCTTGGGGTGAACCGGCGCCACCACGGCGTTGGGTTCGCAGGTCAGCATGGCAAAACACGCCGTCGGCGCGAGCAGATCACCCGCCACAGGCCGCCACAGGCCGGCAAAAGCGAACACCGGTTGCGACGGCACGCTGAACCAGCGCGCGATCTTGGCGCCCTTTTCGCCTTCCCATTCGCAGAAATCGGTCGCCGGGATCAGGCAACGTCGCGCCGGATTGGCCAGCGCCGACCGCCAGAACGGGCTGGCGAGGTTGCGGACGTTGGTGACCGGGCCGGATGCAGCGGCCGGCGGCGGGAATCCCCAGTTCATCACGTCGGCAATCCGGCGGTCACCGTTGCCGCGCACCACCAGCGCCGGGCGTTTGGGGAACAATTCGGTGGGCGGCAGGTTGATTTCGCCGAGCGCGTCGACGCTCATCGCGGCGACGATGGCCGGCGCCGGCGCGCGCAGGCGATAGCGGTTGCACATGCGCCAACCTATCGGGGTTGAGACACCCTCCACAAGTCGCTATATCGCGGCCTGAGGCGGTCACTCAGGGCCGCCTTTTTGCGTCGATGGTGTCCGCGACAGACGCCGTACGGAGTAGAGACGATGACAATTACCGCCCTGATGCCCGTCTATGGCCGCTGCGAGGTCGAGCCGGTGCGCGGGGACGGCTGTTATCTCTATGATGCCGAAGGCCGCGAATGGCTCGATTTCGCCAGCGGCATCGCAGTGAATCTGCTTGGCCATAGCCATCCGCACCTTGTCGGCGCGATTCAGAAGCAGGCGGCGACGCTGATGCACACGTCGAACCTCTACAAGGTGCCGGCGCAGGCCAACCTGGCGCAGCGTCTGGTTGATCTCACCTTTGCCGACACTGTGTTTTTCACCAATTCCGGTGCAGAAGCGCTTGAGTGCTCGATCAAGACATGTCGGGCCCATCACTATGCTGCGGGCCACCCCGAACGCTATCGGATCCTCACCTTTTCGAACGCTTTCCACGGCCGCACCCTCGCCACCATCTCGGCAACCGACCAGGAAAAGCTGCGCAAGGGCTTCGAACCCCTGCCCGACTGGTTCCATGTGCTGCCATTCGGTGACCTCGAAGCCGTCAGGGCCGCCATCGATCCATCGATCGGCGGCATCCTGATCGAACCGATCCAGGGTGAAGGCGGCATCCGCCCGGCGACACAGGAGTTCCTTAAGGGCCTGCGCGACCTATGCGACGAGCATGGCCTGCTGCTGATCCTCGACGAAGTCCAGTGCGGCGTCGCACGCACCGGCACGCTGTTCGCCCATGAACAGTACGGCGTCACCCCCGACATCATGGCGAT
>JANOCM010000330.1:0-5685 GCA_031412175.1 Alphaproteobacteria bacterium | reverse complement strand
TATTGGGGTCGTTGCTGGTCGTGCCGGTGGTGGTGAGCGCGTGGCGCGGGGCGGGCTTGTCGCGGCCGGCCACGAGCTGTTCGACGGCGCGCACCGACAGGCCTTCGGCAACCGCGCGCCTGGCGAGCGCTTCGGCATTGGCCGAACCGGCGAGCGCGCGGGCATGGCCCATGGCGAGGCGGCCGTCCTCGACCATCGCCTGGACGTTTTCGGGAAGTTCCAGCAATCGCAACAGGTTGGTGACGTGGCTGCGCGATTTGCCGACGATGCCGGCGAGCACTGCCTGGGTGTGGCCGAAATCGTCGATCAGCCGACGATAGCCGCGCGCTTCCTCGATGGCATTGAGGTCGCTGCGCTGGATATTCTCGATCAGCGCGATTTCGAAGGCGGCGCGATCGTCGAGCGCGCGCACCACCGCCGGCATCTCGTGCAGACCGGCGGCCTGCGCCGCACGCCAGCGGCGTTCGCCGGCGATGATTTCATAACGGCCATCGGCGACAGGGCGCACCAGGATAGGTTGCAACACGCCATGGGCGCGCACCGAGGTGATCAACTCCTCCATCGCCTCGGGGGTGAAGGTGCGGCGCGGCTGGCGCGGGTTGGCGGCGATGTCGGCGATGGCGAGGCGCGCGACGCCCGGCGCATTGGCGTTGTCGGGAACACGGGCTTCTTCGAGAAGCGCCGAAAGCCCGCGGCCGAGGCCGGATACACGTTTCTTTTCAACCATTTACGCAACCAGTTCGGTGGGGGTTTCGGTACGTTGCAGCAGTTCGCGCGCCAGCGCGACATAGGCTTCGGAGCCGGCACAGCGGCTGTCGTAGAGCAGCGCCGGCAGGCCGTGGCTCGGCGCCTCCGACAGGCGGACGTTGCGCGGGATGACGGTCTTGAAGACCTTGTCGCCCATCACGGCGCGGACGTCGGCGGCGACATGATCGGTCAACCGGTTGCGGCGATCGACCATTGTCAGCACGATGCCGAGCAAGGTGAGGTGGGTGTTGAGGTTGCCACGGACGCGTTCAATGGTGCCGAGCAGCTGGCTAAGCCCTTCGAGCGCGAAGAATTCGCATTGCAGCGGCACCAGCACCGCATCGGCGGCGGCAAAGGCGTTAACGGTGAGCAGGCCGAGCGATGGCGGGCAATCGATCAGGATGTGATCATGCGCCGGCAAGGTCGCCAGCGCGTCGGCGAGGCGATGGCTGCGCCGGTCGATATCGATGAGCTCGATCTCGGCGCCCGAGAGTGAGGGCGTGCCCGGCATGATCGACAGGCCGGGAATGCGGGTCGGCTGCACGGCTTCCTCGGCGGCGATCTGGCCGAGCAGCACTTCATAGGTCGAGGCGCGACGCGAGCGGCGATCGATGCCGAAGCCGGTCGAGGCGTTGCCCTGCGGATCGGCATCGACGACGAGGACCGACTTGCCGACCGCGGCCAGCGCGGTGGCAAGGTTGATCGTCGTGGTGGTCTTGCCGACGCCGCCTTTCTGGTTGGCAACCGCGATGATCATCGGCGCTTCACTCCGGTGGCGACGACGATGCGGGCTTCGGCATCGGTCAGGCTGGGGACGAGACGATGATCGAATTGAAAGACGCGCGCCGCAAGCTCCAACTCGTCATGGACGCGCATGCCCTTGGGCAGGATCCAGTGTGTGCCCGACCCGGCATAGGGCGATCCCCAATCGAAAAGCTGGTTGAGGCCGGCGAGGGCGCGTGCCGTGATGATGTCGAATTTCTGCCGCGGCAGCGTTTCGATGCGGCGATTTTCAATTACAACCCGCTCGCCAAGGCCACATTTATCAACGACTTCGGCGAGGAAACGGCATTTCTTGGCAATCGATTCGACGAGGGTCAGGCGCGCTGTCGGGTCGAGGAGCGCAATGACGAGGCCCGGGAATCCGGCGCCGGCACCGACATCGAGCCAGCTGCGGCCAGCCCCGGCAATCGGCAGCAGCTGCGCCGAATCGGTAAAGTGCCTGTCCCACAGCTGGGGCAAGGTGCTCGGGCCGACGAGATTCATGCGCGCCTGCCATTCGACCAGCAGCGCCGCATAGGTTTCGAACTGCGCCAATGTTTCACGTGGAACATCGAAACGCGCCTCGAACAGCGCCCGGGCATCGCTCATGCGGCTTTTCGCGTGAAGGGCAACAGCGCGACCAGCGCGGCAGGGGTGATGCCGGCAACGCGGCTGGCGGCGCCCAGCGTCGGCGGATTGGCCTGGCGCAGGCGATCGGCCATTTCATGGCTGAGGCCGGGGACGCGGCGATAGTCGATACCGGCGACAATCGACAGGCCTTCGTCGCGGCGGAAATTGATGACGTCGATGTCCTGCCGTTCGAGATAGCGGGCGTAGTCGGCGTCAACGGTCAGCGAGGCCCAAAGCGCCGTGGGGATCACCGCCAGCTGTGGCCACACCCGCACCGCGACCTCGCGACCGACCGCCGGAAAGCGTAGCCATTCGAACGCCGAACGGATGACGCCGTCCTGCCGCGCCTCGATACCAGCCGCCGCCAGCCGGCTCGGCGAAGCCGTGAGCGTGTCGAGCAATTCCCGCGCCTTGGCGCGTGCGGCTGCGTCGCGGTGATAGCGGTCGGCATGGTCGCCATCAACCAGCCCGACGGCAATGCCGGCCGGTGTCAGCCTGTCTTCCGAATTGTCGGTGCGCAGCCGCAGCCGGTATTCGGCACGCGAGGTGAACATGCGATAGGGCTCGCTGACGCCCTGCGTTGTCAGGTCGTCGATCATCACACCAATATAGGCATCGGCGCGATCGATGATCAGCGGCGCTTTGCCAAGGGCTTGCGCGGCGGCGTTGGCACCGGCGATGAGGCCCTGCGCCGCAGCTTCCTCATAGCCGGTCGTGCCGTTGATCTGGCCGGCGAGAAACAGTCCGGGCAGGGTGCTGACCGCCAATGTCGGCGCCAGCGCGCGCGGATCGACATGATCATATTCGATGGCATAGCCCGGGCGCAGGATGCGGGCGCGTTCGAGGCCGGTAATAGTCGCGATGAATTCGGCCTGGATCTCGGCGGGTAGCGACGTTGAAAGGCCGTTGGGATAGACGGTGATATCGTCATAGCCCTCGGGCTCGAGGAAGATCTGGTGACCATCGCGATCGCCGAAACGAACGACCTTGTCCTCGATTGACGGGCAATAGCGCGGGCCGACCGAATCGATATGGCCGCCATAAAGCGCCGATTTGGCCAGATTGTCGCGAATGATTTCATGGGTGCGCGGGTTGGTCCGCGTCACGGCGCAGGGCAGGCTTGGTGTTTGCGCAGCGGCGCCGCTACCGAGCTGCGGCGCTTCGGCGTCACCATATTGCCAATCAAGCCGCGCCCAATCGATGCTCCGCCCATCGAGCCGCGCCGGCGTACCGGTCTTCAGCCGCGCCACCGGCAGGCCGAGTGCGCGCAACGCGTCGCCGAGTGATGACGCTTGCGCCCCCGCCCGGCCGCCAACGCTGCGCCGGTCGCCGAGATGCATGACGCCGCCGAGAAAGGTTCCGGTGGTTAGCACCGTCGCGGTCGCCCGGATGTCGCCATACGTTGTCGCAACGCCGGCAATCACACCGCTTTCAACGATCAGCGCCCGGGCGTCGGCGACAATGATTTCGAGATTGGGCCACTCGGCAAGCGCTTCGGCCATCGCGGCCCGATAGCGCCGGCGATCGACCTGGGCGCGCGGCCCGTGCACAGCCGGGCCCTTGGAGCGATTGAGGATCCGCGACTGCAAACGCGCGCAATCGGTGACCTTGCCCATGATGCCGCCAAGCGCGTCGATCTCGCAAACGAGATGGCCCTTGCCGATGCCGCCGACCGCCGGGTTGCACGACAGCGTCCCCGGGTCGGCGGCATCGAGGGTCAGCAATGCCACACGCGCACCCATGCGCGCCGCCGCAGCGGCCGCCTCGCAACCGGCATGGCCGGCGCCGATGATCAGGACGTCGTAGGACTTCATCGCGTCGTCTTAGCGTTTCCCGCCGCGATGTTCCACGTGGAACAATCGCCCGCCTGTGGCGGTGCGACGAGCGGTGCTCATTTGCCGATGCAGAACCGCGAAAACACCCGATCGAGCACATCGTCGACTCCGACCCGGCCGGCGATGGTGCCAAAGGCGGCAGCGGCGTGGCGCAGGCTTTTGGCGCGCAGCACGGCATCGTCCGATTCGGCGGCTTCGGCGAGAGCGGCACCGGCCGCAGCAAAGGCTTCGCGGTGTCTTGCATGCGAGAGCAGCGCCGGCTCGCCGGGGCGTAGGGCGGAGCGCGCCCAGGTGACGAGATGGTCGCGCAACGCCGCAATGCCGTCGCCACGCGTGGCCGACACCAGCAGCGCGCTAGGTGGCGCCGAAACACCCAGATCGGCCTTGTTGACGACCAGTAAGCCCGAATCGGGCAGCGCCGCCGGCGTGTCGGTGATATGCAGCACCAGATCGGCCGCCGCCGCCCGCATTCGCGCGCGGCGAATGCCCTCGGCCTCCACAGGGTCGTCGGTATCGCGCAGGCCCGCGGTGTCGACCAGCATTGCCGCGATGCCGCCAAGGTCGATCGGCACCTCGATCGTATCGCGGGTCGTGCCGGCCAGCGGTGTCACGATGGCGGCGTCGCGCATCGATAAGGCATTGACGATGCTTGACTTCCCGACATTGGGAGGTCCGCTCACGGCAATCGTCAGGCCCTCGCGGATCCGCGCCGCGCGGCTAGAATCGGCGATCAGCGCGCCGATCTCGGCGACCAGACCGCGCAACTGGTCGCGCGCTGCCTCGTTCAGCCGCTCGGCGACATCGGCTTCGTCCTCCCCGAAATCCAGCGCCGCCTCGGCTTCGGCGAGGATGCCGATGCAGCGCTCGCGCCAGGCTTCGGCGGCGCGGCTCAACGCGCCGCCGGTCAGCGCCAGCGCCTGGTCGCGCTGCGTGGAGGTCTCGGCGGCGATCAGATCGGCAAGCCCCTCGACCTGCGCCAGATCGAGCCGGCCATTGGCAAAGGCGCGGCGGCTGAATTCGCCGGGTTCGGCGAGCCTGACGCCGGTCCGCGCCAGCAGCGCCGCGAGCACGCCGGTGATGACCGCCTGGCCGCCGTGCAGGTACAGTTCGCCCAGGTCTTCACCCGTTGCCGTTGCGGGGCCGGGAAACACCGCGACCATCGCCGAATCGAGCACAGCGCCATCGCCTGGATCGATGATCCGGCGCAGCGCCAGCCGCCGGGGTGGCGGCAGATCACCTGCGACCAGCGCCGCCAGCGTGGCGAGCGCAGCCGGCCCCGATACACGGATGACGGCAATTGCGGCGGGCGGCCGGCCCGACGCCAGCGCGACGATCGTGGCAGCGTTCATCGACTGCCGGCAGCACGGTAACTCATTGGCTGGGCTTGGGAATCGCCGCCATGAACAGTTTTTGCCACTGTTCGAACCCGTCGGCGATGCCCGGCATCCAGGCGCGCGTCATCTTTTCGAAATCGGCAGGGGTCACGCCCTCGGTGATGGTCGATTTCAGCTTCTCGAGATACAGGTCGTGCACCGGCGTCAGGTCGGGCAGGCCGAAAAAGGCACGCGCCTCCTGCGGCGTGCATTCGATATCGAAACTGACCTTCATGGCGGCGACCCTTATCTGCCGGGGATGCTGCTTGGCAGGCCCCGGACGGCAGTTTAGCGTTGGGGTCGGCATATTCGCAAGTTGGTGGTCAGAGACCGCCTGC
>JANOCM010000329.1:0-2845 GCA_031412175.1 Alphaproteobacteria bacterium | reverse complement strand
GCCCAAATAGCCGCCACAGAAGCGGAGCACCCCCATGCCAAAAGCCACCTGGAACGGCGTCACCATCGCCGACAGCAACGATACCGTCGTCGTCGAGGGCAATCATTATTTCCCCATCGACGCCATCGACCCGGCGCTGCTCAAGCCCAGCAGCACGACCACCGTCTGCGGCTGGAAGGGTACCGCAAACTATTACACCATCGTCGCCGGCGGGGCCGAAAACCCCGATGCCGCCTGGTATTATGCCGAACCCAAGGACGCGGCGAAAAACAACAAGGGCCGCCTCGCCTTCTGGAAGGGCGTCAAGGTCGCCTGATGCTGCAGCCGACGCTGTACAACCCGGCGGTGACGCTGCGGCCGCTCGCTGCCGGTGACTGGCCGGCGCTGTTTGCCGCGGCGTCCGACCCGCTGATCTGGGCCGGGCATCCGGCGCATGATCGCTGGCAGGAACCGGTGTTCCGCGCGTTCTTCGAGGACGCGCTGGCCAGCGGCGGCGCGCTGGTCGCGATCGATCCGGCGAGCGGCGCGATCATCGGCTCTTCACGCTATGACCGCGAGCGCGCCGAACCCGGCGAAATCGAGATCGGCTGGACCTTCCTCGCCCGCAGCCATTGGGGCGGCGCCACCAACGCCGCGATGAAGGCGCTGATGGTCGGCCATGCGCTGCAGACTTTCGACCGCGTCATCTTCCTGGTCGGCGACACCAATATCCGATCGCGCCGCGCGATGGAAAAGATCGGCGGCGTGCTGACGACGCGTGAGCACCACGCCGAACTTGCCGGCGGCCCGGTCCGCCACGTCATCTACAGCATCGACCGCGCCGGCTTTGCCGCGGGGCCGCTTGCGAAGGTGACGTGACGCAACACGCGCGCTAAGGCTGGCGCCATGATCCTCGTCATCGACAATTACGACAGCTTCACCTTCAACCTCGTGCATTACCTGCTCGAGCTCGGCGCCGAAACGCGCGTCGTCCGCAACGACGCGATCAGCGTCGCCGAAGCCATGGCGCTGGCACCCCAGGCGATCCTGCTGTCGCCGGGCCCGTGCACCCCCAACGAAGCCGGCATCTGCCTCGACCTGATTGCCGCCGCTGCCGCGGCGCGGCTGCCGTTGCTCGGCGTCTGCCTTGGCCACCAGGCGCTCGGCCAGGCCTTTGGCGGCACGGTCGTCCGCGCCGCCCAGGTCATGCACGGCAAGACCAGCGCTATCAGCCATGATGGCAGCGGCATCTTCGCCGGCCTGCCGTCGCCATTCGCCGCAACGCGCTATCATTCGCTGATCGTCCGCGACGCCGATCTGCCCGATTGCTTTGCCATCAATGCGCACAGCCCCGATGGCATCATCATGGGGATGCGCCACCGCGAGCTGCCACTGCACGGCGTCCAGTTCCACCCCGAAAGCATCGCTACCGAACACGGCCATGCCATGCTGGCCAACTTCATGACGCTTGCCGGGATGACACCAAAGGCGCTACCACCCCGCCTCTCAGCCGCCGCGTGACTCTGCCCGATCCGTCGCAGCCGCTGGCCCCCGATGCCGCGGCCGAGGCCTTTGCCGCGATTTTCGATGGCCGTATCGCCGATGACGCGCTGGCGGCGTTCCTGGTGACGCTCGCCGACCGCGGCGAGACGGTCGACGAGATCGTCGCCGCCGCCCGCGCGCTGCGCACCCGCATGACCCCCGGCCCACCGGCGCCCGACGCCATCGACGTCTGCGGCACCGGCGGCGACGGCAAGCACAGCCTCAACGTCTCCACCGCCGTGTCGCTGGTCGTCGCCGCCTGCGGGGTGCAGGTCGCCAAGCATGGCAATCGTGCTGCCTCATCGTCATCGGGGGCCGCCGATGTGCTGGCGGCGCTGGGGGTGCCAGAACTGGCGCCGGATCGCCTTGGCGCCTGTCTCGACCAGGTCGGCATCACCTTCCTCCATGCCGCGCGCCACCATCCGGCGATGGCGCGGGTGGCACCGGTGCGGCGGGCGCTGGGGCGACGGACGATCTTTAACCTGCTCGGGCCGCTCGCCAATCCGGCGGGGGTGAGGCGGCAACTGGTCGGCGTGTTCTCGGCCGACCGGACGCTGCCGATGGCGCAGGCGCTGGCGGCGCTGGGCGCAACCCGCGCCATGGTCGTCCACGGCGATGGCTATGACGAATTGACGGTAACCGGCGCCAGCCAGTTTGCGCTGGCGGCGGGCGCCATCAGCACCGGCAGCATCGCCCCCGCCGATATCGGGCTGGCGGTGTGCGACGCAGGCGCGCTCGCCGGCGGCAATGCCGCGCACAATGCGGCGCGGCTGCGCGCGCTCCTCGCCGGCGAGCAAGGTGCCTATCACGACATCGTCGTGCTCAACGCCGCGGCCGCACTGACCGTTGCCGATGCCGGACTGCCGCTGACGATCGCCGCTGCCCGCGCCAGCGATGCCTTGGCAAGCGGCGCAGCACAGGACATTCTGGCCCGCTGGAGCGCCTTTCGATGAGCGATACCCTAAAGGAGATCTGCGACTACAAGCGCGAACTGGTCGGTGCGGCACGCCAGGCGCGTAGCCTGACCGATCTCGAGGCCGCCGCCGCCGCCGCCGATCCGGTGCGCGGCTTCATCGCCGCCATCCACGCCGCGCACGCCGCCGGCCGCTGGGCGCTGATCGCCGAAATCAAGAAGGCCAGCCCGTCGAAAGGCCTGATCCGCGCCGATTTCGATCCCCCCGCGCTCGCCCGCGCCTATGCCGCCGGCGGCGCCACCTGCCTGTCGGTGCTGACCGAGGATCGCTGGTTTCAGGGCGGCGACGCCTATCTGATGGCCGCCCGCGCCGCCTGCGCGCTGCCGGTCATCCGCAAGGATTTCATCGTC
>JANOCM010000328.1:0-3573 GCA_031412175.1 Alphaproteobacteria bacterium | reverse complement strand
TCGGATTTGTTGCGGTAATAGGAATAGATGAACGGCTTGGTGACGTGCAGCTGTTCGGCGACGGCATCGAGCGTCGTCGCTTCATAGCCATGCGCGAAGAACAGGTGGCTGGCTTCCTCGATGATCCGGCGGCGCTTGTAGGCGGCGACTTCGGTCTTCAGCTGGGTGGGCTTGCGCGCGGGTGTCTGGCGGTCGGTCACGGGCGCCTTTCCGTCATTTTCCCCGGCATAGGGCGAAGTCCCCGTGCTAGACAAGCGCCGTGCGCAGGATCGTCATCACATCCTCGGCGTTGGTGATCGGCCGCGGGTTGGTGCGGCCCCAGAAATCCTCCAGCGTGTATTCGGCGATCAGCGGCAGCTGGTTTTCCGAGACGCCGACTTCGCCCAGCGAGCGCGGCATGCCGAGCCCGCGGATCAGCCGGTCGAGCAGCACCGATGCCGGCTGCGTGGCGTCGCCCAGGCAGGCGCTGATGCGCAGCTGGCGGTGGCCGTTGACGCTGGCGTTCCACGCCTGGACGAAGGGCGACATCACGCAGCTGGTATGGCCGTGCGGCACGTCGCAGGTGCCGCCGAGCACATGGCCGATGGCGTGGCTGGCGCCCATCGGCACGCCGGCGATGATCGGGATCATCGATTGCCAGGCGCCGACCTGGCATTTCAGCCTGGCGTCGAGGTCGGCAGGATCGGCCTTGACCCGCGGCAGGCCCTCGGCGAGCAGGCGCAGTGCCGAATCGGCGATGCCGTCGGCAAAATCGTTCGATTGCAGCGAGCCGAGGCATTCGACGGCATGATCGACGGCGCGCACGCCGGTCGACAGCCACAGCCATTCGGGGGTGTGCACGGTGATGGCGGGATCGAGCACGACGCACACCGGCACCATCAGCCGCGTCTCGTAACCTTGCTTCAGCTTGATGCGTTCGTCGGTGGCGCCCGACAGCGGGTTGAATTCGCCGCCCGACAATGTCGTCGGCACGCAGATGGTGCGGACATCGGGGCCGGCGAACACCGGCGAGATGACCGTGCCATCGGCCTCGACATAGGTGCGGAACGGATCGAAGCCCTCGATTGTCGTGATGTCGTGTTTCAGGCAGATGGTGACGATCTTGCCGGCATCGGTCACCGATCCGCCGCCGACCGTCACCAGCAAATCAATGTTCGCCGCGCGCGCCGCCGCTGCCGCCGCCAGCACGTCGCTGCGCGGCGCGTTCGGCCTGATGCCGTGATGGGTCGCGGCGTGGCGATCGCCGAGCGCTGCCTCGATGCGGCGGATCTCGTCGGTTTCCTCGGCGAGGAAGCGGCTCGACAGGATGAAGACGCGTTTAGCCCCCAGCCGCTCCGCCTCGGCCGCGACCGCTTCGGCGGCGGGCGTCGCGAGCGTCACGCGCTCCATTGCGGTCAGGACCACGGTCGACGCTTGCAGCATGTCTTCACTCCCCGGCGACATTTCAGGCGCCGATTCTCTGCGGCGCTAACTACTAGACGGTAGTATTTTTTTGCATCGGGTCAAACCATTGCTGGATAGCTGGCGGCAGGATGATCGCCCCTCCCAAAATCACCATCGACAGGCTTCGCCATCTGTGGCTTCAAACCGGCACGGTGCCGCAACGGCGGCCCGATGCAGGGAGATACCGATGTACAGTCACATCATGGTCGGCGCCAACGACGTCGCCGCTTCAAAGGCCTTTTACGATGCCACGCTCGGCGCGCTCGGCCATCCGGCCGGCAGTTTCGATGACAAGGGCCGCGTCTTCTACATGACCCCGACCGGCATTTTTTCGATCACCAAGCCGATCAACGGCGAACCTGCGTCGTGCGCCAATGGCGCCACCATCGGCTTTGCCGCGGCCTCGCCCGCCGCCGCCGATGCCTGGCACGCCGCCGGCGTCGCCAATGGCGGCACCCCTTGCGAGGAGCCCCCCGGCGTGCGCACCGGCGGCCTCGGCAGCCTATATCTCGCCTATCTGCGCGATCCTTCGGGCAACAAGCTGTGCGCGCTCCACCGCATGCCGGGCTGATCCCGGGTCGCCTGCGGTCTTGTCGAATTTGCCGACACCCCCGCGCAGGCGGGGGTCCATCGCCTGGCTTTGCCTTCGGTAGGCGCGGTCCGGCGATGGATCCCCGCCTGCGCGGGGATGACGCTTTCTTGTGGTGCGATCGACCCTAGCCGAGCAATTCCTGCACTGCGCGGTGGCCCTGGTCGATGGCGACATCGGTATAGGCGCCACCGCCGGCATCGGAATTGGCGATGGCGATGCGGCCGAACCGCGCCCGGCCGATGATGTTAGGCAGCTGGTCGGGCGGCAGGTCGGGCTGCCACAGATAATTATATTCGGCGGCATAGCCATGCGGCCAGCGGTTGACGGTGATCGCGGTGATATCGCGCGCCGGGTCGAAGCCATGCGGCCCTAGCGCGGCGCCGAGCTGCGCGCGGATTTCGCGTTCGAAGGTCGCGAACGGCGTGTCGAGCAGCTCGGCGCGCCCGGCGCGATTCTGGTCGTGTTCGGGCAGGCCGGGCGCGCAGGGGGTGCGCGACATGAACAGCAGGATCGGCTTGGCCGGGTCGCGTTCCGACGCATAGCCGCCGAGATCGACCGGCCAGTTGAGCAGTGTCTGGGTGAAAAAGCTGCCGGGTGCCGAAATCCGCGACACGCCGGCCTTGTGGAACGCCAGCCAGTTGCGGATGGCCACCGAGGTATAGACCAGCGGGCCCTTGACCTGCTGGTGCAGCGCCGCCTTTTGCGCCTCGGGCAATTCGGGCACCAGGTGCGGGATCATCGCGTTCCAGCAAGCGAGGATCACCGATTTGCCGGTGACGGTGCCGCGCTGGCTGCCGCGGGTGTAGCCGACATCGACGGGGCCATTCAGGTCGCCGCGATGGCGCACCCCGGTGACGATGCTCGACAGCCGGATGCGGACCGGATTGCCGGCGGCATCGAGCCGGCCATAGTCGCAGCGTGCCGTCACCACATCCTGCGGGGTATTGCCGGGGATGGAGCCGGGGACCAGCGACCGCACCAGCAGCCGGGCGATCGAGGCATTGCCGTCGGGGAAATGGAAATTGTACGATCCGCCGCCGACATAGCCGCGCGGCGTGAAGCTCATCCGCGGATGCGCCTTCGGCGTCAGCTTGAGCCCGGCAAAGCCCGGCAGGCCGAAGCCCCAGGCATCGAGCGCCGAGACGCCGTCGCTGCCGACGCACCATTCGCCCTGGGTGCGTTTCTGGTAATAGGCGAGCGCGCCGGGGGAAAGTTTGGCGATGTCGCGCAGATAGGCGATGTAGCTGATCCGCGACAGCCGATCGGCCTTGGCGGCTTCGTCGAGGCGCGGCAGATAGTCGGTGGTGCCGGTTTCGACGCGCAGCACATCGGCGCGCGCGGCGGCGGATAGCGACGTGCGGGCGAGAAAGGCTGCCCAGGCGGCGGGTGACCTGTCCTCCCCCGGCGCCCCGGCGACGAGGCGGTCTTCGCCGAACGTCGCCTTGTCGAAGAACACGCCGCCGCCGAGCCCCTTGTAGATGTCGCGATGCACCGACGCCTTGGTCAGCGCCTCCGGATCGATGCCGAGCGCGGTCAAC
>JANOCM010000327.1:0-2048 GCA_031412175.1 Alphaproteobacteria bacterium | reverse complement strand
GGTCTGGACGGCGAGCAGCGGCGCCTTGTCACCCACCGCCGGGCCATGGCCGGCATCGAGCGCGCCCGCCGGGGCGACGCGAACATGGAGCACGCCGACCTGCCGCGCCAGCGCGAGGCCGCCAAGGCCGAGCGCGATCAGCACGACCCATTGCAGGATTTCCGAAACGAACAGCGCGGTCTGCATGTCGGTTAACCCCGCGCGCCGCTGGCCCGGCCGGGCAGCGCGTTCAATGCGTTGAAGAACAGATAGAGCAGGAACAGCACGCCGCCCGACATGGCGGCGACCAGCATTTCGCTGCCCGCCAGCCCGGGGCCACCGGGCAGCCGCAGCGCCAGCAGCGCCGCCAGCGCCAGGTTGCGCGCCACCAGTGGCCAGCCCAGCCCCTGGCGCAGCGCCGACAGTCCGCAGCCGCAATCGATCTGGGTGCGCCCGCGGCGGATGTTGATCGCCATGGCGCCGGCAAAGACCAGCAGCAGCGCGATGCCCGCCAGCGGCGCCAGCGGCCGGCTGCCGATCAGCAAGGCCGCGCCGACGATCAGTTCCGCCACCGGCAGCGCGACGGCGGCCGGGGCCACCAGCGCATCGGGCAGCAGGCGATAGTTGGCGATGACGCCGGGCAGCACGTCGCGGTGGCGCAGCTTGGCCACCGCGGCGACGAGGAAGATCAGCCCGGCACAGATGCTGGCCGCCAATCCGGCTGTCTGGACAAGCTGCGCCAGCAAGGCGTCAGCGCCCGACGACGGTATCGAGGAGGCCGCCGCCGGCGCGCTCCATCTCGAACTTCTGTTCGAAGGTCTTGGCATCGAACACCCAGGTGGTGTTCTCGCCGTTGACGAAGATCAGCGGCTTGGCGTCCTGGGTCACCTCGATATGCTCGACCGGCTTTTTCAGCGGATAGCGCTTGACGACCTTTCGCGCCGCCAGGTCGACATCCCAGACTTCGGTCGCCGGCGCCTTCTGCGTCCAATATTCGCCCATGTGCATCAGCACATAAAGATGCCCGGAGGCGCGGTGCAGCGCGAGTGGCTGGCGGCCGCTGGGCAGCCAGTTGACGTCGAGCGGCTTGGTATCGCCGGGGCGCACGCCGGCTGCCGCCTGGATCGACCAGCTGTCGCCGATCACCGGCGTCGCGCCGATCGTCGCCTGGGTGATGAGGCCGGTATAGCTGAGGAACGTCGCCTGGCGCTTGCCGCGATCATAGACGAAATTGTCGAAGATCGGGTCGTTGGTCGCCGAAAAGAACGGCGCGCTATGGGTGATCGTCGCCGATTTGCCGTTGATCAGCGCCGTCGCCAGCGTGCCGTCGCCGCACAGAGCCGAAAAGCCGCCGGCGGGATTGGGCATCAGGCTGGCACAACCGGCAAGGTCGACGGTTTGCACGAACTTGCGCTTGCCGAGATCGATGACGTTGACCGACGACGCCGGCGACAGATTGTAGACATAGCCGGTCTTGCCATCGTCGCTGATGACGAAATTGTTCTTGCGCTCGCCGATCAGCAGGCGGCCGGGCATCGGCACTTCGGCCTGCAGTTTCAGGTCGACGGTGTCATAGATCGACACCATGTCCTGGCGGGTGCCGCGGATCGTCTTGGTCCAGATGGTTTCGGAGACATAGTAGAAACTGTTGGTCGGATCGAGCGCCATGTCGGACCATTTGCTGGTGTCGATCATGCCCTTCATCTTGCCGGTGTCGCCGTCGAAGATGCGCGTGCCGCCGCTGTCGAAGGCGCCGCGGATGAAGGCCCAGTGCGGCTGCGGCGCCGGCAGCTTGTGGGTATAGGCGGTTTCGGATTCGAGCACCGGGGCAGCAGCGGGCGCCGCCGTCTGCGCCGTGGCCGCGGTTGCCAGCAGCGCCGTACTGATCGCCAGCAGGCGCCGGGTGCCGTGAAACATCGGGATCGTCATACCGTCATCATCCCCCTGGCCTGCGCCATTCGCCGAACGCGTCCCGCCCCGAGTTGCAGCGGCATTCTCCGCCGCATTCGACCACCGTGCAAGCGGCGGGAAGCCTCTCGACCCGGAAAGACTGGACGAGTGTCAAAATA
>JANOCM010000326.1:0-5036 GCA_031412175.1 Alphaproteobacteria bacterium | reverse complement strand
CCGCAATACATCAACAGCTATTGGGCGACCGAGCATGGCGGCATCGCCTGGACGCATTTCTACGGCAATGGCGACTTTCCGCTGGCCGCCGATGCGCGCACATTCCCATTGCCGTGGATCGTCGGCGATGTCTGGGTCGAGGACGAGGCCGGCGACGCGCAAGGCACCGTGCTGCTGACGCGCGAAAAGGCCGATGGCGTCAACTGGCGCCGCGCCGACGTCGGCGAAAAGGGCGAGATCATCATCGCCGCGCCATACCCCTATCTGGCACGCACGGTCTGGGGCGACCCCGAGCATTTCACCGTCACCGACGGCAGCGTGGCCGTCGGCTGGAAGGGCGATGGCGAGCGCTGGGACAGCAATTACTGGCGGCGCTGGCGGGGTGTCTGGGCCTATACCCAGGGCGATTTCGCCGTGCGCCACGAGGACGAGGGCTTTTCGCTGCACGGCCGCTCGGATGACGTCATCAACGTCTCCGGCCACCGCATGGGCACCGAGGAGATCGAGGGCGCCATCCTGCGCGACAAGCAGCTCGACCCGGATTCGCCGCTCGGCAACGTCCTCGTCGTCGGCGCGCCGCATCGTGAAAAGGGGCTGACGCCGATTGCGTTCGTTACCGCCTCGCCGGGCCAGACGCTGACGCGCGACGATTTCCGGCGGCTGTCGGACTTGGTGCGCCAGGAAAAGGGCGCCGTGGCAGTGCCCGGCGACTTCATCGAGGTGACGCAATTCCCCGAAACCCGCAGCGGAAAATACATGCGCCGCATGGTGCGCGCGCTGGTCGAGGGCACCGAAGTCGGCGACGCGACGACCTTGCGCAACCCGGAAAGCCTCGATGAGCTGAAGAAGGTCATCGGCGACTGGCAGCGCCGCCAGAGCCTGTCCGAAGACCAGCAGATCTTCGACCGCTATCGCTATTTCCGGGTGCAATACAACGACGTCGCACCGGGGCAGAAGGTCGCCACCGTCTTCATCACCAACCCGCCGGTCAACGCGCTCAACGAGCGTGCCATCGACGAACTGGTCATTGTCGTCGAGCATCTGTCGCGCCGCGAGGATGTGGTGGCCGTGGTGTTCACCGGCGATGGCACCGCCAGCTTTGTCGCCGGCGCCGACATTCGCCAGTTCCTCGATGAAATCCACACCGTCGAGGAAGCGCGCGTGCTGCCCAACAATGCACAACTGGCCTTTGCCAAGATCGAAAGCATGGGCAAGCCATGCGTCGCCGCGATCCAGGGCGTCGCGCTGGGCGGCGGCATGGAATTCGCGCTTGCCTGCCATTGGCGCGTGGCGGAGGCGCATGCCCGCTTCGGCCAGCCCGAAATCCGGCTGCGCCTGCTCCCCGGCTATGGCGGCACCCAGCGGTTGCCGCGGCTGCTTGCCGACAAGAACGGCGCCACCGGACTGCGCGATGCGCTCGACCTGATCCTCGGCGGCCGCAGCATCGACGGCGAAGCGGCGCTCGAGATCGGCCTTGTCGAAACGCTTGCCACCGGCTCGCACGATGCGCTGTCGCTGGCGCATGCCGCGGTGCGCGAATTCGTCCGCCACGGTGACAACTCGAAGCTCGGCCGTGCGTGGATGGAGCGCCGCAAATCGGCAAAAGCCGCCTGGCAGCATCCGGCGCATGTCGATCTCGACGAGGCGCTCGGCGATGAGTTCGTTCAGCGCATTCTGGCGCAGCTCGAATGGGCCGGCCGCGCCAAGGCCGGAGAGCGCGCCATCGACGCGATCCGCACCGGCTGGGAACAGGGGCTTTCGGCAGGGCTGGAGCGCGAGGCACAGCTGTTCGCCGAAGCCGTTGTCGATCCGCAAGGCGGCAAGACCGGCATCAAGGAGTTCCTCGACAAGAAGAGCCCGCCGCTGCCGGTGCGCCGCAACGGCGTCTATATCGATAGCGAACATGCAGCGAAGGGCGAACGGCTGGAAGCCGCCGGTGACTTGCTGCCCGTCGGTGCGCCGTTCTTCCCCGGCGTCACCGCCATCCCCGGCCATCAATATGCCTTTGGCATCGCCCGCGATGCAGCGACCGGCGCGCCGCGCTTTGGCCAGCCGGCAACGCACGAGCGCGAGCTGATCGTGCCGGTGCCGACGCCTGAACCGAACGAGGCGCTGGTCTATCTGCTGACCAGCGAGGTCAATTTCAACGACATCTGGGCGTTGACGGGCATTCCTGTATCGCCGTTCGACGGCCATGAGGAGGATGTGCAGGTCACCGGCTCCGGCGGCCTCGCACTCATTGCGGCGCTGGGATCGGAAGCGCGCGCCGAGGGTCGGCTCAAGGTCGGCGACATGGTCGCGGTCTATTCGGGGACGTCGGACCTGCTGTCGCCGGCGGCCGGCCGCGACCCGATGTTCGCCGATTTCAGCATCCAGGGCTATGAAACCAAGACCGGCAGCCATGCCCAGTTCCTCGCCGTCCAGGCGCCGCAGCTGCATGGCGTGCCGGGCGACCTCACGCTGGAACAGGCGGGGTCGTACATCCTCAACCTCGGCACCATCGTGCGCTGCCTGTTCACCACGCTGCAGATCGTCGGCGGCAAGACGATCTTCATCGAAGGCTCGGCGACCGGCACCGGCCTCGACGCGCTGAAGTCATCCAAGGCTTCGGGGCTGGCGGTGACCGGGCTGGTGTCGAGCCCGGCGCGTGCCGAGTTCGTCGCCAGCAAGGGTGCCGTCGGCGCCATCGATCGCACCGATGCGCGTTTTGCCGGGCTGTTCACCGCGGTGCCCGATGGCGTCGAGGCGTCGCGCGCCTGGGAAGCCGCCGGCGAAGTGCTGCGCGACCAATACAAGCGCCTCAACAACGGCAAGCTCGCCGACTATGCCGTCAGCCATGCCGGCGAAACCGCGTTCCCGCGCACCTTCCAGCTCCTCGGCGAGGGCGGCAAGCTGGCATTCTACGGCGCGTCGTCGGGCTATCACCTCAGCTTCATGGGCAAGCCCGGCGCGTCGACGGCGGAAGCCATGCTGCAAAAGGCCGGCGCGCGCGGCGGTGAGGCGATCCTCATCTTCTACGGCCCCAATTCGACGGCGCTTGCGGATGAAACCGGCCTCGAGATGATCGAGGCGGCGCGCGGCATCGGCGCGCGGACCGTCATCGTCACCACCACCGACGGCCAGCGCGAATTCATCCTGTCGCTCGGCTTTGAAGACGCCGTCGCCGGCGTCGTCAGCCTCGAAGGCATCAAGCGCCGCGAAGGCGCGAATTTCGACTGGCCCGACACCATGCCGCGGTTGCCGGTGGCGCGCGCCGATATCGAGGCGTTCCGCGAAGCCGTCCGCGAATTCCAGGACAAGACGTTGAAACCGTTCGGCAGCGCCGTCGGCAAGCTGCTGCGCTCGCCCGACAACCCGCGCGGCGCCCCCGATATCGTGCTGGAGCGGGCCGGGCAGGACACGCTCGGCGTCACCTCGGCGCTGGTCAAGCCGTTCACCGGGCGCATCGTCTATGCCGAGGACATGGCCGGGCAGCGCTATAACTTCTACGCGCCGCAGGTGTGGACGCGGCAGCGCCGCATCATCATGCCGACCGCCGAGATCCTCGGCACGCATCTGTGCAATGCGTATGAAGTGACGCGCATGAACGACATGGTCGCCGCCGGGCTGCTCGATGTGACCGAGCCGACCGTGGTGCCGTGGGAGGGCCTGCCCGAGGCGCACCAGTCGATGTGGGACAATCGCCATTCGGGCGCGACCTATATCGTCAACCATGCCCTGCCGGCGAGCGGGCTGCGCGGGCGCGAGGAACTGTTCGAAGCGTGGGCGGCGACCCAGTCCAGCACCGAAAACTGAAAGTCGAAACGATGGCCAAAATCACGACCAGCGACGCCGTGCCCTCCGTCGGCATTGCCGCCACCGGCCGGCTCGCCGGCAAGGTCGCGCTGATCACCGGCGCTGCCGGCAATCTCGGCCAGTCGATCGCCCGGCGCTACCTCGGGGAGGGCGCCACAGT
Organism: Alphaproteobacteria bacterium; assembly: GCA_031412175.1. Lineage (GTDB taxonomy): Bacteria > Pseudomonadota > Alphaproteobacteria > Sphingomonadales > Sphingomonadaceae > Sandarakinorhabdus. The sequence goes on along the minus strand of JANOCM010000326.1, from coordinate 1,081 downwards.
GGTGTTTTCGGGGCGTGACGAGGCGCGAACCGATGCGGCGCGCGACGCGGCGATCGCCGATGCCGGGGTGCCGGCTGATCGCGCCTCGACGGTTGTGATCGATGGCGCCGATGCCGAAAGCGTGCGCACTGGTATCGCATCGGTGGTGCAGCGCCACGGCCGCATCGATATCCTCGTCAACAACGCCGGGTCGGCCGGTCCCAAGCAGCCGCTGGAGAATTTGCCGCTCAGCCATTCCGATCTTACGGCGCTGCAGGCGGCCGGCAGCACCGACAGCGAGACCGTTGGCGATGCAGCGCGCAACATCATGGTCGTCGCCTGGAACATGGTCCGCGCCGCGGCGGGCGCGATGGGCGACGGCGGGTCGATCATCAACGTCTCGACGATCTTTTCGCGCACCGAATATTATGCCCGCGCCGCCTATACGGTGCCCAAGGCAGCGCTTAACGCGCTCAGTCACGAAATGGCCGCCGAGCTCGGCCCCGCCGGCATCCGCGTCAACCTGCTGTTCCCGGGCCCCATCGCCAGCGAGCGCATTCGCAACGTCTTTGCCGCGATGGATGGCCTGCGTGGTGACGAACCCGGCGCGACGGCGAACCATTTCTTCAACCTGATGGCGCTCGAACGCAGCGTCGACGGCGCCGCCAAAGCCAAGACCTTCCCGACGCCGGCCGATATCGCCAACACCTGCGTCTTCCTCGGTTCGGATGAGTCGGCGGCGTTCAGCGGCCATAACTTCGAGGTGACGCACGGCATGGCGGTGCGTGAGGAATCACGATCGACCTATATCTCGCGGCCGACGATGCGATCGATCGATGGCGGCGGGCTGGGTGTGCTGGTGTCGGCGGGATCGCAGGTCGATGATGCGATCGCGCTGGCGCGGGTGCAGGCCGATTGCGGCGCCGAAGTGCTGCTCGGCTTTCATTCGCGTGCCGCCGCCGAGGATGCCGAAGCCCGGACGGCCGGCATGCCGCGCATACGGGTCAGCCACTTCGATCGCCACGACCATGTCCAGATGGACGCCGTGCTCGCCGATTTCACCGCCGCCCAGGCGCCGATCACCGGCGCGCTGATGCTGCCG
>JANOCM010000325.1:0-2280 GCA_031412175.1 Alphaproteobacteria bacterium | reverse complement strand
TGGCAGGTTCCGCCCGCGGCGCGGCTGGCCTAGAACGGTCGCCGCAATACACGGAGACCCCGCCCATGGCACTGCCGGCCGATCGCACGCCCGTCATCATCGGTGTCGGCGACATCATCGATCGCCCCGCCGATCCGGCGCTGGCGCGCGAGCCGTTGGCGCTGATGGCCGATGCCATTCGAGCCGCAGATGCCGATGCCGGTGGCGGCTGGCTGGCCCGCATCGATTCGATGGATGTCATCAACCTCGTTTCCTGGCGCTATGACCGGGTCGCGCAGCGGCTGGCGGAACGGCTGGGCATCAATCCGGCGCGCGCCGTCTATGCGCTGGTCGGCGGCGAAACCCCGACGACGAAGATCCACGAGGCGGCGCTGCGCATCATGAACGGCAACAGCCTGATCGCCGTCGTCACCGGCGGCGAGGCCGCCCATGCGGTGTCGAAGGCCAAGGCGGCGGGCATCGACCTGCCCTGGACGCCGCCGGCCGCAAAACCCGAAAACCCGATCATCGGCAGCGAGCATGTCACCGCCTTGGCGGTACGCCACGGCATCATGTCGCCGGTGCACGTCTATCCGCTGTACGAAAACGCCACCACCGCGGCGTGGGAGCTGACCCCGGCACAAGCGCTCGCCGAAAGCGGCGTTGCCTATCAGGCAATTTCCGAAATCGCCGCCAGCAACCCCTTCGCCTGGGGGCAAAAGGCGTTTTCCGCCGCCGAAATCACCAATGTCACCCCCGACAACCGCATGATCGCCTGGCCCTATACAAAACGGATGGTGGCCAACAATACGGTCAACCAGTCGGGCGCGGTGCTGATGACCAGCCTCGCCATAGCCCGCGCCGCCGGGATTGCCGAAGACCGCATCATCCATGTGCATGGCGGTGCCGCCGCTGCCGAGCCGATGGATTATCTGGCGCGCGACCAGTACGATCATTCGGTGGCGCAGAATGCCGTGCTCGACCAGGCGATGCGCATTGCGGCCAACGGCTTCGACCGCGTCGAGCTCTATTCGTGCTTTCCGACGGTCCCCAAGATGGCGCGGCGCACGCTGGGGCTCGCGGCCGACATGCCGTTCAGCGTCACCGGGGGTTTGAGCTTCGCCGGAGCGGGCCTCAACTGCTACATGCTGCAATCGACGTGCGCGATGGTGCGGTCGTTGCGCGACCGCCCAGCGGCGCAGGCGCTGCTCTATGGCCAGGGCGGCTATGTCACCAAGCATCACGCGCTGGTCATCGGCTGCGACACCGCCGACCCCGCCGGGCTGATGCTGCCCAAGGATGTCCAGGACGCCGCCGAGGCCGAGCGTGCACCCGTGCCGGCGCTCGACCTCGCCTATGCCGGGCCGGCGACGATCGAGACGTTTAGTATCGTCTATGACCGCGACGGTGCGCCGGCCTATGGCAGCATTATCGGCCGCACCCCGGCGGGCGCACGGGTGTTCGGCAAGATCGACATGGCCGATGGCGGCCTGGTCGAAACCTTGGTGTCGCTCGACGCCTCACCCGTCGGGCTGGCGGGCCGCGTCACCGTCAGCGACGACGGCCTGCAAGCCTGGCACGGCTGAGCCTCAGACCCGCGCCTCGAGGATCATGTTGAACGGGCCTTCGGCGGCGCGGCGGACGTGGCCGAAACCGGCGCTGGCGAGCACTTCGGTCAGCCGCCCCTGCCCGGCCTGGGCGCCCAGCGCGGTGCCGACCTCCTGCGCCAGCGACGTCGGCACGCAGATCATCGTCGAGGCGTTGTAGTAGAGCCGGCTGACCGGGTTGCCGATGTTGTCGGCGGGATTGTCGGCGGCGATCGGCTCGACGATCATCCAGGTGCCATCCGGCGCGAGAATGTCGCGGACATGCGCCGCACAGCCGCGCGGATCGCCCATGTCGTGGAGGCAATCGAAGACGGTGACGAGATCGAAGCCAGTCTCGGCGACAGCCTTGGCGGTGCTGGTTTCGAAACGGACGCGATCGGCAAGGCCATGTTCGCGGGCGTGTTCATTGGCCTTGTCGATCGAGGGGGCGTGGAAATCATAGCCGGTGAACTGGCTGTTGGGGAACGCCCTCGCCATCAGCAGGGTCGAAAAACCGACGCCGCAGCCGATGTCGGCGACCCTTGCGCCGGCCTCCAGTTTCGGCACCACGCCGTCGAGCGCCGGCAGCCAGGCCTGGACGATGCTGTTGACATAGCCGGGGCGGAAGAAGGCGCCGACCGCGCAGAACAGGCAGCCGCCGGTATCGCCCCAGGCGACGCCCTCGCCAGTACGGAACCCGGCTTCGACCTTGGGT
>JANOCM010000324.1:0-1733 GCA_031412175.1 Alphaproteobacteria bacterium | reverse complement strand
ATGGAGCAGCCGGTCTATTACTGGGACCCCGTCATCGCGCCGTCGGGATTGACGATTTACAGCGGCAAGCTGGTGCCCGAATGGCGCGGCAACATGTTCATCGGCGGGCTGGCAGCGGCGTCGCTGGTGCGGCTGGTGCTTAAGGACGACCGGGTCGTCGGCGAGGAACGCCTGTTCGGCGATCGCAGTGAGCGGGTGCGCGATGTCGTCGAAGGGCCCGACGGCGCGCTATATCTGCTGACCGACGACAAGGCCGGCAAACTGCTGCGGGTCGGGCCAGCGAAGTAACGATCGCGTGGATGGCCTGACACTTTTCGGGCTGTTCGCGGTTTCGGCAATGCTGCTGTGCTATGCGCTGGAAGCGCGATCGCACTGGTGGGTTTTGGGCTTCGCCGGCTCGTGCCTGCTCGGATCGGCCTATGGCTTCCTGCAAGGCGCGTGGCCGTTCGGCGTGGTGGAGGCGATCTGGTCGCTCGTCGCGCTGCGGCGCTGGTGGACGGCAAGGTCCTAACTTTGCGTCAAGCTCAGCACATTGCCGTCGGGGTCATTGAACCAACCCACTTTCGCGCTGCCGTCGGGCGCCGTCCAGATGCCGAGATCGTCCTGGCCATAGCCTTCGTAGATGGTGAACACGACGCCCTTGTCGCGCAGCGCCGTGACGGTCGCGGCAATGTCGGCGACGTGCCACCCCAGCGCCGGATGCGCGCCGGCCTGCCAGCCGGGAATATGGGTGACGCGCAGCGTGGCACCGCCAAGGTCGTAGACCGTCGCGAAATCGTCCTGCGGGCCGAGCGGCAGGCCGAGCACGCCTTCATAGAATCCGCGTGACGCGGCGACATCGGCGGTCATGATGAAGGTGACGGGACGGGCGCCGGCGAGTGCGGTCATCGGGCGAAACTCCGTTTGGATGCGTCAGGTCTATCATTGCGGCCGCCACCCGGCAACGACGCGGCTTGACCCGCGCGGCCCCCGCCGCTAATGGCGCGCTTCCGGCAATCGTGCCGGTAACCACATGCAGGGGCAACCCATCCGGTGTCGGGGCCAGTGCCCTGAACATCTCCTGCAGCGGACCAACCGGATAGAGGAGAATATAATATGGCGGCACCCGTCGTCTCGATGGCGCAGCTTTTGGAAGCCGGCGCCCATTTCGGCCACCAGACCCATCGCTGGAACCCGAAGATGAAGCCCTACATCTTTGGCGACCGCAACGGCGTCCACATCATCGACCTGTCGCAGAGCGTGCCGCTGTTCGCCCGCGCGCTCGATTTCGTCCGCTCGACAGTCCAGGCCGGTGGCAAGGTGCTGTTCGTCGGCACCAAGCGCCAGGCGCAGGATCCGATCGCCGAGGCAGCGCGTCGCTGCGGCCAGCATTATGTCAACCATCGCTGGCTCGGCGGCATGCTGACCAACTGGAAGACGATCAGCGGCTCGATCAAGAAGTTCAAGACGCTCGAGGAACAGCTTTCGGGTGACACCCAGGGCCTGACCAAGAAGGAAGTGCTCAAGCTGACGCGCGAGCGCGACAAGTTCGAGCTGTCGCTCGGCGGCATCCGCGACATGGGCGGCCTTCCCGACGTGATCTTCATCATCGACGTCAACAAGGAAGAGCTGGCGGTCAAGGAAGCCAATGTCCTCGGCATCCCGGTCGTCGCCATCCTCGACACCAACACCGATCCGAGCGGCATCGCCTTCCCGGTGCCGGGCAATGATGACGCCAGCCGCGCCATCCTGCT